>CANRDD010000001.1 GCA_947629305.1 uncultured Bacilli bacterium
TTAAAATCTCTCAATTCAGCATAAATACTGAGTTTGAGAGATTTTGCCTTTTAAAAACTGTCAAACGCAAGATTATAATATATTTATCTATATAAAATCAATACCAAATTCATCTAACTTATTTTCGTAAATTTTTTATAGCTTTATCATAATTATTCTTATTATTAATATAACCATCAATATTAATACTTAAATATACTAAATCTTTAATAATTAAATATAAAACATTTAATTCTAAATTATTAAACCTTTGTTTACTTTTTATATTGCCATTATTTAAATAATTAAGCCATTTATTTAAAATACTCTTTAATTCATTATCTATTATATCTTTATCATATTTATTTAATTCTAAACATTTATTCTCTATTTCTAAAACAATAATAGCTAAATAATCATTATCAACATCATTTTCATTATTAATTATTTTTAAACTATTTCTTAAAGAGTTTATTATTTGATAAGTAGTAATATTAGTACCATTATTTTGAATTAAATATAATTCAAGGGGACTTAAACTATATCTAAGACATTCTTGTATATACTTCTCATCAATATTTTCATTACTTGGAAAAGTATTTAAAATACCTAATAAATATTTTTTATATTCATCTAAAGTTGATTTAAATAAATCTTTGATTAAAGCATCAGAAAATATTTCTATTTTTTCCTTAAATTTATTAAGTAATAAAGAAAAATCACTACCCGTATTTAAATCTAAATCATGATATAAATCTAAAATTGCTTGCCTATTTTTTTGATACTCTAAAACATTTTCATATAATTCATTAATATCATTATTAAATTCATTATTTAAATTAGAATAATTTTGTAAAACTAATTCAATTGCCTCATCCATATCTTTAGCAAAATACTCCTGAGCTTTATCTAAAGTATTACTTATTAATAAAGTTAATTTATCTTTTATAATTAAAGAATGATACATATTGGCAATATATAATATATTATTAATTTTATTTTCAATACTTGCATCATCTTTTAAACTTAAAGAATTATTATTTAAAAGAGTTTGATATTTTTTTAAATCGGAGATTAGTTTTTCATAATCTTTTCGAACAAAACTACTTAATAAATTATTTAAAGATATTATTAAATTTAATTTTAATTCTTCAGGTGTTTTTTTACCAAAATTTATATTTTCTTTTAAACTAGATTTTAAATTGGGTTTTATATTTTTTAAATCTTTAAGATATTGATCAAGTAATTTTTTTATCAAAATATTTAAAGTTTCTTGATCATCCTTTTTTAATAATGATTTTTTCTTTTCTAATTCTTTTATTAATTCTTTTATTTCTTCATCTACTAAATCATCTGGACAAACTTGTTCATTCAAAGAAATATTTTCATTTTCTTTTCTATCTACGATATTAAATATAATTTCTATTTTTTCATTAAATTTATTTCGAAAAACTTTTTTTAATTTTCTTTTTTCCCTTAAAGTTAATTTATATGGACTATTTATTATAATTTTTGGCCATTTATTTGCGGATAGATTATTGTTATATGTTAATGAAGGTATATAATTAAGAAGATTAGATATATCTTCTAAAACATTTATTTCTATGACTTTATTATATAATAAAGATTCTATATCATGCATAACAATTAAGTCTTCATCAGTTAAAACTAACCAAGTACTACCTAAAAACATTAGGATTTTAAAAGCACTTCCCTTGGCACATACAATTTTTTTAATATTATCGTTACAAATACCTCTCACTTCTTCAAGGGTTGATGGTAAATATAAAACATCTATTTTCGTATCTTGTAAAAAAGCCCCATAGTCTATGCTTTTAATACCATCAGGAACATGATATTCTTTTTCTTGGTTCTTATACCTATATAAAGTATCAGACTTAATTTCTATTTTCTCATTTTCCACATCAGAAGCGTGAAACTGACATTTATCTATAGGAATATCCATTTCTTTTAACATACTTATAAAACTTTCATAATTTAAACTAGTATTATTTACATCATAAAATTCTATCTTTGTTACTTTATCAAAATTTATATATTGAACTAAATTTCGATAAAAATCTAAATTTAAATAATTTTGACATTTTATTTTTAATACATAATATGATTCTATTTTATTTTCTAAATTACTAAAGGCTTGTTCTAATTCTAGACTATCATTAATTGTTAATTCCTTTAAATTTTTAAATTTAATATCATCATCTATCACAAACCCATCAGATAAAAAAGTAATACTATGGGCAACTAAATAAGTACCTTTTATTAATCTTAAATTTTTCGAAAAAATTAAATTTTCATAAAAATATCTATTTTCTTCTGTATCGAAAACATCTAAATCATAATTTTCATTAATATATTTAATAGAATAATGAGAACCATTAATTAAAACATTATCTAAAGATAAATCTTGGAGATAAAGATAGTATAAAATTAAAGAAATATAATCTTTACCTGTTCGAATATAAGACTTTTCATATCTTAATCTCTTATCATAGATAATTAAAAACTTAAAATCTATGTATTTAGATATATTTTTAATAAAATCTAAATCAAAGTCTTTTATATTATAAATAAAAAGAGTCTTAACTTTAATTTTTATATCTTTAAAAGAATATTCTAAATTAACATCATTATTAATTGTTAAATTATCCAAATTTATTTCTTCATTTGTATCATTAATTATTTCAAAATCAGGATTTACAAATTTAACATCAATACTATTACTAAGAAGTTTTTTAGATACTTTTCCTTTATCAATTATTTCCATCATGTTCTCTTCTTTCAGAGAATTATTCTAACATATTTTCTTAAAATGTCTATATTTTAAGAGTTTTTTTAATATTATTATATATTTCTTTATGTCCTAAATAATTAAGATAATAACTATCTTCATTTAAATAATATTCTTTTTTTAAACTTAGAGCCATAATATCTAAAAATTGACATTTATAATTAACTGCAATCTTTTCTAAACCTTTATTTATTTGATAAACAATATCACTTTTAATATTATTAGTTGGATATATACCTATTATAATAATAGTTTTATTATAAAATGATCTCACTTTTTGTATAAATGTTTCATAATTATTTAAATATTTAATTATAGCTTCTTCATTTAATTTATTTTTAAGACTTAAATTAGTAAATTCATCTATTCCTATAGCTATGGTTAAAATATCAGCTTGATCAATTATTTGTTGAATTGGTAATTTAGTTTTACAAGATAATTCATTATCTTGTAACATATCTAATAATTCTTCTATTTCCATATTTTGAATCGTAAATTCATTATTAAAATTTTTTAATTTATGCTGTTTTTCTAAATAATCATTTAAATAATCATTAAAACTTAAACCAACCATATCATAAGAAGTCATACCTTCGGCACAGCCATCACCTAGAGCAACAAGAGATGTTTTATTATCAGGAAAACGTAAATTAATTAAAATAGTAAAAATAATTCCCATTAGAATGATTAATAATATTTTATATCTTCTTTTCAAAAAATATACCCCCATGAAAAAAGTAGAGACTTTTTTATCTCTACATTATATTTCGATTATTTTTATCTTAGCACCAACATCCGACAATTTTGTAATAATTCGTTCATAACCTCTTAAAATATGTTCAACATCATTAATAATTGTTGTGCCTGTTGCAATTAAACCCGCGGTAACTAAAGCTGCACCACTTCTTAAGTCTGTAGCCACTATTTCTTCCCCATGTAAAGGAGTTGGTCCATTTATCACAGCATGTTGACCACTTACTTCAATATGAGCTCCCATGTTATTTAAATATTTAACATGACCCATGCGATTTTCAAAAATAGTTTCATCAAATAAACTTATTCCTTGACATTGGGTTAATAAAACAGACATAGGTTGCCCAAGATCAGTTGGAAAACCTGGATAGACAACCGTTCTAATATTGGTTGGTTTTATATTTTTAGCTTTACTTATAATAACATAATCTTTACCTAACTCATAATTAATGTCCATTTCACTAAATTTACTAAATAAAATAGCTAAATGATCAGGAATAATACCTTCAACTTTTAACTCATTACCAAGTAAAGCACCCATGATAATGTAAGTTCCTGCTTCTATCCGATCAGGAATAACTTTCGTTTTAGCTCCATGCAAAGCTTTAACCCCTTTAATTATAATTTCACTTGTTCCAGCACCTGTAATCGATGCTCCCATGGCATTTAAAAATTCAGCAATATTACTTATTTCTACTTCCCTTGCAGCATTATGAATAACTGTTGTTCCTTTAGCTAATGTTGCCGCTAACATAATATTAATGGTCGCTCCAACGGAAGCAAAATCAAGGATAATGTCAGCTCCTTTTAATTCATCAGCTTTAATAATATATTTAGAATTTTCTTTATTTATCGTAGCTCCCATAGCTTCAAAACCTTTTAAATGTAAATCAATAGGTCTTGCACCAATGTTACAACCACCTGGAAAATACATTTCAACATATTTAAAACGAGCTAATAAAGCCCCCATGAAATAATAAGAAGCTCTTAAACGCGTACTTAAATCTTCCGGAATAACTTTATTTTCTAAATTACTTGCATCAATAACCATTTTACCATCTGTAAGTGTTGCTTTAACATTAAGTAATGTTAATATTTCTAATAAATCATCACAATCAGAAATACAAGGAACATTAGTAATAGTTGATGTATCTTGAGCCATGATCGCCGCGGGTATTAAAGCAACAGCACTATTCTTTGCTCCACCAATTTTTATTGTTCCCTTTAGTTCATTTTCTCCTTCAATAACTATTTGCTTCATTTTTATAAATCACCTACTTAAATGTATGAATTACTATAATTAATAATTATAATTTTGTCAATAACCAAAATTATTAAAAACATTATATCAAAAATATAGATTAAATTATAGTCGTAATATATTACTACTTTATTCTCTAATAAAATCATAAAATGTTACTATTTATGCTATAAAGGTGAATTAAAAATGCGATTAAATGCCAAAGACTATAAACCCAATGAATTATTTAAAGTATTAAGACAAAATCTGGATCTAACCCAAAAAGATTTAGCTAAAGAAATAAAATTAAGTAAAAGTTCAATTGGTAAATATGAATATGGAACAGTTAATTATACTTTTGAAACATTACTTAAAATTGCCAAGAAATATCATTTATCAATTACAATTGAAGAAGAGAAAAAACATAAATAATTTAATTAAATAAATGATATATACCTAATATTAATAATAATATTATTCCTAAAAAAGAAGCTTTTTTACCTAAATAAGTTGTACTATATTTACCAATTAAAATACCAAGATAAGTAAATAAACCAGCACAAAGAGAAAAGATAAAAGAAGCTAAATATAATTTTTGGGTAAGCGCGGTAATGCCAAGACCAACTGTGAAAGAATCAATACTAACACTTAAAGCAAAAAAAATAATTCCTAATAAATTTAATTTAATATTTAATTCTTCATCTTTAAAATAATGAATAGCTAAATTAAGACCTAAAAATATTAAGATTAAACCTAATAAAACATGGGTTGCTAAATTAAACCAAGATATAATCTTTAAACCAAATATATTCCCTAAAAGAGGCATAAAAAAATGAAATATAGCTACAATATAAGGAATAAGTTTAACTTTTTTAATATTTAATGTTCCCAAACTTAAAGATAAAGAAAAAGTATCCATGGATAAGGATATACCTATTAAAAATATGGATACTATTTCTTTCAAATTATCTCACCTATAAAATTATATTAAGAAAATTTATTGATTATGTCTTTAAAATAAAAAGTATATTCAGCTTCATCTAAATCACTTTCCGATGCTTCAAGTAAACATAAGGGAGGAAATAAAACACACCACCAGTTATCACCTAAACCATCACCTAGAGTTACCACTAAAGACTCATATTCTCCCGCAGGATAATTAATTCCTTTATAACTTTTTTCTGGAAAATAATTATAACCATAATTTAAATCATAAGCAACATTATAATTATTAATTTCTTTTCTAATACTAGGAATACTTTCCTTTATTGTTTGTCTAGCTTCTTCTATATTTGAAGAATTTTGCATAATACTTGTTATAAGTGGTTCAACCGATGCATTAATTAATATCTTTTGTTCTTGATCAATAAAATTATTAGAACTAGCTATTATTCGATAACGAATAGCTTCTTTAGGTATAACTATATTTTCTTTCTTATTATTAAATAATAAACCTATACTAATTATAAATAATATTATTATTACTTTTTTCAAAAAATCATCACCTATTTAAAGTGATGAACAATATTTTATTATTTTATTCATTATAGATAAATAAATAACGATCTAATCCAGCTAAATCTTTAAAAAATTCATATTTAATATTATAATTTTCCTTGATATAATTAATTAATAATTCTTTTTGATTATCGCCAATTTCAAAAGCTATTATTCCTTTGGGATTTAAATGTTTAAAAGCATAACTTAATATTTTTTTATAATAATATAAACCTTGATCTAAAGCAAATAAAGCTATATTTGGTTCATTATCTTTAACAATTTTACTAACATAACCATCAAAAGGTATATAGGGAGGATTAGAAATAATAATATCATATTTACCCTTTATTTCTTCTTCTATATTACTTTCATAAAAATTAATATAGACATTATTTAATTTAGCATTTTCTTTAGCTAAAACTAAAGCATCTTTACTAATATCAAGAGCATCAACATCACAGGAAAGATGCTTTTTTAAACTTATGGCAATACACCCTGATCCAGTGCCAAGATCAATTATTTTAATTTTATTCTTAAAATTAGCTAAAGCATATTCAATTGTTCTTTCAACTAAACCTTCCGTTTCAAACCTAGGAATTAAGACTCTGGGATCAACTTTAATAAGTGAACCATAAAAGTTAACATTACCTATTATATATTGAACAGGTTCATTATTTTCTAATCTTTTTAAAGCCATATTCCATTTATCTTGGGGTAAATATTTTTTTAAATATTTAATCTCCTCATCCATCTTAATTTCCTTTTTCCCCTGCTAATTTCAAACGTAAATCTTCATTAATTAAAGCTGTAATTATAGCTTCTAAATCACCATCCATAACTTTATCTAAGTTCATAACAGAAAAATTAATCCGATGATCAGTTACTCTATTTTGAGGATAATTATATGTTCTTATTTTTTCTGATCTATCCCCAGTTCCTATTTTAGATTTTCGCTCAGCTCCAAGTTCTGTTTCTTGTTTATGCATTAATTCATCATTTAATTTAATTTTTAATAAATTTAAAGCTCTTTCTTTATTCATTAACTGACTTCTTTCCGTTTGACAAGTAACGGCAACACCAGTTGGGATGTGCGTAATCCGGACAGCTGAATTACTGGTATTAACAGATTGACCTCCGGCACCACTGGAATGGAAAACATCAATTTTTAATTCTGATTCTTTAACTTCAATATTAACATTTTCTACTTCAGGCATAACTAACACAGTCGCGGTTGATGTATGCACTCTTCCTTGGGTTTCTGTCTCAGGCACTCTTTGAACTCGGTGAGATCCACTTTCATATTTTAGTTTGGAATAAACATTAGATCCTTTCACCATAAATTCAATTTGGGCAAATCCTCCACTTGTTCCTTCAACTTCATGAATAACTTCAATTTTCCAACCATTTGCATCAGCATAATGACTATACATCCTAAATAAATCCCCAGCAAAAATGTTAGCTTCATCTCCCCCAGCAGCTCCTCTTATTTCCATGATAACATTTTTACCATCATTTTCATCTTTAGGAACTAACATTATTTCTAACTTTTGGGCTAATTCTTCTTTTTTTATCGTTAATTCATCTAATTCTAATGCTGCCATTTCTTTTAACTCAGGATCACTAGCCATATCTTCTGCTTGTTTTAAATTATTCTCTATTCTTTTATATTCTTCATATGTTTCAACAATTTCTTTTAAATCACTTTGTTCTTTAGATAATTCTTTTAATTTATTAAAATCATTTAATACTTCTGGTTTAACTAATTCTTCACTAATATTATTATATTTTTCTAATATTGCATCTAATCTTTTAAACATAATCTATTCACCCTTGTTTTTATATTTTATCAAATAATCATAGAAAAAAAAAGGCTATTTCCATCTTTAAGTAAGAAAGATTATTTAATTTTAGCCTTTATTTTAATTATCTTTTTGCAAATAGCCTTGATTTTTACTTTTGTAAAATAGTTAAATATGCAAAAAAGTACTCAATCTAACTAGATTAAACATAAATACTATATCTTTTCAAGTTTTTCCATCGATGCCCAAGATAATCTATTTTTTATTATTAATTGAAGCTTTAATAAAGCCAACAAATAAAGGATGAGGTCTAGTTGGTCTACTTTTAAATTCAGGATGGAATTGACTAGCAATAAAAAATTTATGATGAGGATATTCAATTATTTCTACTAAATTACTAGCTTCATTTATTCCTGATAAAACTAAACCATTTTCTTCTAATATCTTTTTATAATTATTATTAAATTCATAACGATGACGATGTCTTTCTAATATTTTATCTGTTTTATATAAATTATAAGCTAAAGTATTTTTACTTATTGTACATTCATAATTACCTAATCTTAATGTTCCTCCCATATTAAGAATGTATTTTTGATCCGCCATAAGGTCAATAATGGGATTTGCACAAGTTTCTTTAAATTCTGTTGATGTTGCATCTTCTAAATGACATACATGCCGAGCAAATTCAATAACCGCTAGTTGCATCCCAAGACATATACCTAAATAAGGAACATCATTCACTCTTGCATATTCAATAGCTTTAATTTTTCCTTCAATTCCTCTTGATCCAAATCCCCCAGGAACAAGTATACCCGTTACATCTTTAAATATTTCTTTTAAATTAACATCTGGTTTTTCTAAGTTTTCGGCATCAATAAACTTAATATTTACTTTATAATTAAATTTATATCCAGCATGTTTTAAAGATTCAATGACGGATATATAAGCATCATGTAATTCAATATATTTTCCAACTAAAGCAATACTAACTTCATCTTTTAAATTATTTACCGTATTAATTAAATTTTGCCATTCTTTTAAATCAGCTTTCTTTAAATCTAATTTAAATTGTTTTAAAATAATTTCATCTATTTTTTGATTATAATAATTAATAGGTATTTCATATATATTTTTAACATCAATAGAATCAATAATATTTTCTAAAGGAACACTACAAAAAGTAGATATTTTTAATTTTAATGATGCTGGTGTTGCAAATGGTGCTCTTAAAACTAAAGCATTAGGATAAATACCTAAACCGGTTAAATCTTTAACACTATTTTGGGTTGGTTTACTTTTTAATTCTTCTGATCCATAGATAAAAGGAACTAAAGTGGTATGTACAATAAATATTTCTTCATTACCAAGTTCATGTTGCATTTGTCTTATAGCTTCTAAAAAAGTTAAAGATTCAATATCTCCAACCGTACCACCAATTTCGGTAATAACTATGTCAGCATTAGAAGAAACCCCAGCTTCAATTATTTTATTTTTAATTTCATTTGTAACATGAGGTATCATTTGCACTGTTGCCCCTAAGTATTCCCCTTTTCTTTCTTTTTCAATAACTGATTTATATATTTTCCCACTGGTAATATTTGATGAATAATTTAATTCTTCATCTATAAATCTTTCATAATGTCCTAAATCTAAATCTGTTTCACAACCATCATAAGTTACAAAAACTTCCCCATGCTGAATCGGATTCATTGTTCCTGGATCCACATTAATATAAGGATCAAACTTTTGCATAAATACCTTATAACCTCTTGCTTTTAATAATAAAGCAATTGATGATGCTGTTATACCTTTTCCTAAACCAGAGACCACTCCTCCAGTTACAAATACATATTTTGTCATTAAATACTCCTTTTACAATGAGAGTACTATAGGCTCTCTTAAATTATAACATATCCCCCAAATTAAAAAAAGACTAATTAGATTTTATTCTAAATTAGCCTCATCATTTTCATCTACAATCATTAAATCTGCTAAATCATCATCTTCAACATCATCTGTATCTTCATCTTTATCATAGAAAATATCTTCTTCTTCCTCATCTTCATCTATATCATCAATGACTTCATCATTAACATCATCAACAATTTCTTCATCTTCTTCCATATCTTCAACAACCATATTTAAATTATGTCTTGATTGTAAATCCCAATAGCCATTTTCTAACATAACAAATTTTTTATTAATAGACATTTTTTCAAAAAAAGCAATTAATTCTTCTTCATAAACACTATCTGGTAATTCTAATGCTTCACATATTTTCTTAAATATATCCTTTAAAGTCATTTTCTTTCCAGATTCTTGTAATACAATTAAAGCAATATCATCATAACTCATTAATTCTAATTCATCTTTAGGAATATCCCTTAATTTCATTTTTATCCTTCTTTCTTACATTTTTTCAGGAGGTATAACCCCAATTAAATTTAACGCATTAAAGATGGTAATTTGTACCCCTTTAATTAAATTTAATCTTTCCAAAGTTTCTTCTTCATTATCTGTTAATATCCTTATTTGTTGATAATAATTATGAAATAATGTTGCTAGTTCATAAACATAATTAACAATTAAATGAGGTAATTCCTTTAAAGCAGCCATTTTAACTACATCTGGGAATTCATAAACTTTTTCTAAAACATTATATGTTATTTCTTCATTTAATGCAACATATTTTGTAATATTTTTAGATAACTCTTTTTCTTTTAATATAGAACATATTCTTGCATAAGCATAACTAACGTAATATACAGGGTTTTCATTAGACTTAGCTTTAGCTAAATTAAGATCAAAATCCATTTGAGTATCTAAACTATATTTAGCAAAATAATAACGAGCAGCATTAACCCCAACTTCAGCAATTAATTCTTTTAAAGTAACGGATTTACCTGTTCTTTTACTCATTTTAACAACTTCACCATTTTCGACTAAACGAACTAATTGTAATAATTTAACTTCTAAAAGATCAGGATCATTACCTAAGGCTTTAACACTACTTTTAAGACGAGCCACATAACCATGATGATCAGTTCCTAATATATCAATAATTTTTGTATAACCTCTTTTATATTTATCATAATGATAGGCTATATCTGGTACTAAATAAGTAAGACTTCCATCTTCTTTAATTAATACATGATCTTTATCATCATAAATACTACTACATTTAAACCAAGTAGCTCCATCTTGTTTATATATATATCCATTTTTATCTAATTTATTAATTATTTCATAAGGATCATATTCTTTTCTAATCTCTTTTTCACTCGTTAATTTATCATATTCTATTCGATATTCTTTTAAATCATCTAATATTTTATTTAATAATTCTTTTATACCTAATTCTTTAAAAAATTCTAAATCTTTATCTAATGCTTTATCTTGATATTCATTATAAATTTTTGTAGCTAATTCTTTTATTTCTGAACCAAAATAGCCACCTTCTGGCATTTCTTCTTTAATCCCACATAATTCCTTATAACGACAAAGAATTGATAAACCTAAGTTATTAATTTGATTACCTGCATCATTAACATAATATTCTTTGGTAACATCATATCCAGAAAAAGCCATGATTCGAGCTAAAGAATCACCATAAGCTCCTCCTCTAGCATTACCTAAATGTAATATTCCCGTTGGATTAGCACTAACAAATTCAATATTAACTTTTTGCCCTTCTCCTATATTACTTCGACCATAATTTTCTTTTTCTTCTAATACTTTATTTAAATTTGTAAATAAATAATCTTTGCGAACAAAAAAATTAATAAATCCAGGTTCTTTTACTTCTATCTTTATAATATCTTCATCATTTATTTTATCTTTAATCCATAAAGCTATATCCATTGGTTTTTGTTTAAATATACTAGCAAGTTTCATGGCAATATTACTGGCATAATCCCCATGAGATGCATCTTTACTCTTTGTTACTTCTACATCTATATCTATACCTTTTTCTTTTATTACTTCTTTTATTATATTTATTAATTTATCTTTCATTTAGACATCTTTCCTTTGAATAATTAAAGTTTTTATATCATCATCAAAATTATACTTTAATTTTATTTCCTTATTATTATCTACATATTCACATTCTATATCAATATCACAACTTTCCCCATTTAAAAAGATAAAACTCCCTATTTTTTTCTTAAAATCAATAATCATTTTATATTCTTTTGTTATTCTTTGATATATTTTATTTTCCCTATCAATAATTTGTTTAGGTTCTTCATCAATAACTATTTGGGAATTATCAAAACTAGTTAATAAATCATTTTGCCAAACTATTTGTTCATTACTTAATAGTTTCCAACTAACCATTTCTTTCAAAAGACAAGTTCCTCCCTTGTTTTTCGAGAACAATTATAGCATGATATATTTTACTTGTAAACTAAAAAATTTCTTATATTAAAAAGAATACTATTATTTATTACTTAAATAGTATTCTTAATTATTATTAATCTTTTTTTAAAGTTAATACTTTATTATCATCAGTTGCTATATCTATCATAGTATCTAAAAAAACATTTATATTATCTTTATATATTAATAATACTTTTCTTGTTACATCTATTACTTCCGCGGGTTCTATATTTAAAAAGGATGAGATAGATTCCGTGGAAAAACATTTACCATCTATATATCCTAATTTTAAAGCAATAATAACCGCTTCTTTAACTGATAAAGTACTCATCATTTGCGTAAATGATGGAGCTCTTAATAATTCTAATAATTTTAAAGAATCTTCTCTTGTCATCTCTATCTTTGTAAATTTTGATTCTATTTTAGGTTCTGTTTTAGATATTAAATCCCCATTTACTTGTTCTGTTTGAGACAATTCATTCTTAATCCTATTTTCTCTTTCCTTAGTTGAATTTTCTAATAACCTGCGCATTTTCGGTACTAACGTATTATAAAACTTAGCACTTAATGTTCTATTTAATTTTGTTGAAACATGTTTATTTAAATCATCTCCATAACGAAGTCTTAATAATTCTTGATCATTTTCATTTAATTTGGTTAACATTTCATCTATTTGTTCTTTAGAATAATCTTCAAAATATTCATATATTGTTTTTATTGGTCCTTCTTTGGTAGGATTTTCTAATAATCTGCGCATTCTTGGTACTAACATATTATAAAATTTATTACTTTGTTCTTTATTTAATTTGGTTGAAATAGGATTATTTAAATCATTACCATAACGAAGTTTTAATATTTCTTTTTCTTCTTCATTTAATTTGGTTAACATTTCATCTATTTGTTCTTTAGAATAATCTTCAAAATATTCATATATTGTTTTTATTGATCCTTCTTTAGTTGGATTTTCTAATAATCTTCGCATTCTTGGTAATAATGTACCATAAAATTTAATACTTTGTTCTTTATTTAATTCTGTTGAAATAGGCTTATTTAAATCATTACCATAACGAAGAGTCAACATTTCTTTTTCTTCTTCATTTAATTTGGTTAACATTTCATCTATTTGTTCTCTAGTATATGTTCCAAAATATTCATATATTGTCTTTATTTTTCGCACTTTTTCTTTTTTCCTTTCAACTATTTTTTCTTCATTTCCATTTATTTTTGATTCAGTTTCTATTCTTTTACTTTTATTTTTTCCTTTTCTTTCTTTTGTTGGATTCTTTAGTAATCGCTTCATTCGAGGAATTAATATATTATAAAATTTTATGCTTTGATCTTTAGTTAATTTTGTTGAAACAGGATTATTTAAATCTGCTCCATACCTAAGTCTTATTAATTCTTGATCTTCTTCATTTAATTTTAATATCACTTCATCTACTTCTTCTTTAGGATAGTCTTCAAAAAGTTCATATATTGTTTTTATTGTTCCTTCTCTAGTAGGATTTTCTAATAATCTTCGCATTCGAGAAATTAATAAACTATAAAATTTTGTACTTTGGTCATTATTTAATTCTGTTAAAGCTGGATTATTTAAATCTTCTCCATAACGGAGCTTTAATATCTCTTTTTCTTCTTCATTTAATCTTGTTATTACTTCATCTACTTGTTCTTTGGTATATGTTCCAAAATGTTCATATATTGTTTTTATTCTTCGAGGTTGTTCAGTTACATTCTCTTTCATTTTTAAGCTATTTTCTTTTAAAGTAGCCCTTTTAGGATTATCTGTTTCTCTATAAATTGTTCTATATTTATCTATATTTTTTAAAGATAAATCGGGATAAGGTGTATATAAAGCTAAATCTTTAACATATTTTGACCATCTAATACGCATCAAAGCTGTGGCTTCAATTTGTTGGATTCTTTGTCTAGTTAAATGATATTTTTTACTTATTTCATTAAAAGTCATAGGTTTTTGATTATCAAACCCACATCGCATCTTTAATACTTCTATTTCCATTGGTTTCAAATTACAATTATCAAATAAGTTTTGCACTATATCCGGCAAAGATTCATTTATAATTATTTCTTCAGGAGTCTCAGTTGAACTTGGTATTAAATTTTCTAACTCCGTGTCCTCTTCATCATTAACAAAATTATTAATACTTACTGTATCAACTTGCAAATTAGATAATTCTGAAACAAATGAAACAGATAATCCCATTTCCTTAGCTATTTCATTTATAGTTGGATTTCTACCTAATTTTTCTTCCAATTTAGTTATTGTTTTTTTATATAATGCTATCTTTTCATGCAAGTGCACGGGTATTCTTACATTTCGACCTTTATCCGCGATAGATCTAGTTATAGCTTGTCTTATCCACCATGTAGCATAGGTTGAAAATTTATAATTTTTATTTAAATCAAATCTATCTACCGCGGTCATTAAACCAATGTTACCTTCTTGAACAAGATCTAAGAAAGAAAGGCCCCTTCCATAATATTTTCTAGCTATACTAATTACTAATCTTAAATTACTTTCAATAAATAATTTTCTCGCATTATAATCACCTAGAGCCATTTTATTAAGAAGATCTTTTTCTTGTTCATCTGTGAGAAGTGGTCTTTTCCCAACTTCCCTAAAATACATATCTGTGGCACTCATAACACCTAAATATTCTTCATCATAGGCATTTTCATTTACATTTTCTAATTCATTTATGTCAATATTATTTAACATACAATATGTATCTATAATTGACTCTAATAAATTATCATTAAATTGTTCATCTACATTACCAGATTTTAATTGTTTATAATATTCTTTAAATACAACTATAATCATTTTATTAAAAATACTATTTTCATTTATAAGTTTAATTAATAAATCTATACTTGGAACATAATTATAACTTTCTAAAAATCTACTTAATTTTTTAAAATTTTTGATTGCTCCTTCATAATTTTCTATTTTTATAAATTTTTGATTTATATAATTATTTAATAATATAAATGATTGATTTGCATCTAAAAGCATATTTTTAGTAATTTTAGCTATTTTAATTTTAATTTGTTTATTTATATATTCATTATAATTTGGTACACCTTTATATGTTTTTTTAGAAATATCAATTTCATTTAAAACTAATTTTTCATAATCTTCCCTCGAAATATTTAAATACTTTGTCGATATATATATTTTATTAATAACAGGCATAATTATTTCATATATTTGTTTTGAATCTAATTCTTGAATATTATATAAATTTAATTCCATTTATTTTCTCCTGTTCTAAAGATTATTAATCTTTTTTTAAAGTTAATACTTTTTCTTTTCTTTTTTCTTCTGTAGCTATTTCTATTACATTATCTAAAAAACTATTTAATAATACTTTCTTTGTTATATCTATTACTTCTTCTGGTTCTATATTTAAAAAGGCCGAGATAGATTTCGTGGAAAAACACCTGCCATCAATATACCCTAATCTTAAAGCTATAACTACGGCTTCTTTAACAGATAAAATCTTCATCAATTGAGCAAAGGATGGTGCTTTTACTAAATCGATTAACTTCAAACAGTCTTCTTTAGTTATTTCAATATTATTAGTTTCTGATACTGTTTCTTTTTGCCCTAATTCTTCTTTAATTTCTAAAACTGGTTTCTTAACTTCTTTTTTAATTCTTTGTGTTCTTTTTCCTGTTGGATTTTCTAATAACTTCTTCATTCTTGGTACTAATACACTATAAAATTTATTACTTTCTTCCTTAGTGAGTTTTGTTAAAACATGCTCATTTAAATCATCACCATACCTAAGTCTTATTAATTTCTTATCTTCTTCACTTAATTTACTTAACATTTCATCTACTTGTTCTTTAGAATAATTATTAAAATGTTCATATATTGTTTTTAATTTTATTAAATTTGTATTTGGGTTTTTTAATAATCTTTTCATTTTAGTTGCTAATAACCCATAGAATTTATAACTTTGTTCTTCTGTTAAATTGGTTGAAGATGAAATATTTAAATCTTCGCCAAAACGAAGTCTGATTAATTTCATCTCTTCTCCATTTAATTTTGTTAACATTTCATCTATTTGTTCTTTAGAATAATTTCCAAAATATTCATATATTGTATTAGCATTTCGTCTTTTTCTTTTGCCACTTTCAATTATATCTAATTCTATTATATCTTTATCCCTTAATTTTTCTCTTAATTCCTTAACTGTCTTGATAATTATTCGGGAAACATATGACTGAGAAATGTTTAACATCTCGGCAATTTCCTTTTGGTTATAAGTCCGATTATTATAAAAACCAAAATGAAGTTTAATGATTTTTTTACTTTTATCTGGTAATTCATTTATTAATTCTCTTAAAACTTGATAAAGATTAGATGTTTCATTATTATCTATATAATCACCTGCGAAGTCTTTACCATCACTAAGATAATCTTCCAACTTAATTTTACTACCATCACGATTTTGAAAAATAACTTTATCTAAACTTTCAATTTTCTTATCTTTATCTAATTTTCTTAAAAACATTATTATTTCATTATCAATACATCTAGAAGCATAAGAAGAAAATCTAATATTTTTTGATATATCAAAAGTATCAACAGCTTTAAATAACCCTAAAATACCTATAGATACTAATTCTTTTTTTTCATAATCAACTGTTTTAAATTTATTTGTTACTTCATATAAAACTAATCTAGTATTATGTTCTATTATTTTATTTCTTGCTTCATTATCACCATTTTGGGCTTGTTGAAGCAAATCACAAAATTCTTCATCAGATAATAATTTAGGTAATTTATGTCCATCTATAAATATTTCTTCTGTACTCATACTGATTCTCCTTATCTTTAGAAGAAGTATATTTATTTCTTTTTTGGTAATAAAGATAAAACTAATTCCATATTATTATCATCTTTTCGATATTGATAAAATCTTTTATTTTTTCTTACTTCTTCTAATATTTTCTTTGTTTTTTCACTCTTATTTTTACTTTTTTCAACTGAATTTAAAAATATATCTCCTTTATCATTAATTCCTTGCATATAAAATTCTCTTGCATAAATAAGTTTAATAATATTTGCCTCTTCTAAGGTTAAACCTAATTGCAGAGATGCTGTTTCAACATCTAATCCTGATTCAATAATAAAGTCATTTATTTTTGGAAAATTAAAACCATAATAATTAACTAACTTATTATAATCAAAATCTTCTTCAAGCATTTTAAAGATAGGTTTTCGATCTTCTACATCTATTTCCCCTTTTAATGCCATGATAAGATCTTGATAATCATAAGGCAAATTTTCTTGTTTTGCTAAGCTATTGGCCACAGTTAAATATTCTATTGCTATTTTCTTTTGATATTTTTTCGTATAAGCAAAACCTAATTTAGCATAGACAATGGCTCGAGGACTTTTAAACATTTGTAGTAATTGTAAATATTTTTCTATGCATTCATTATAATTTCCTTCACTATAAGCTTTATTTCCTAAATTTATAAGTTCTTTACCATTAACATATCCTTGAATTTTTGGTTTATATCTTAAAACTACTTGTTGTTCATTACCTTCACCAATTACAAAAGCAACCATATCCTTATAATTTTCCATCATATCCATTATTCTCTTAATTTTATTTTCAGGCATAGGATTTAATAAGATAATACTTTTTTTAACAAGTAATTCCGCATATTTTTTATCTATATATTTTTTTAAATTATCTTTTTCAGGAATCATTTCTTCTTTAGGTATTTCTGTTCTTTGTTCTTGAACTTGAATTTTTTCCTCTTGAGGTAACAAAACTTCTTCTTTTTCTTTCTTTGGTTCTTCTTTAATAGTAGGTTTTTGAATTCTAGTTCTTTCTTCTTTTTCTTTCTTTGGCTCTACTTTAGAAGCAAAATTTGGCAAACTAGCTCCATCCTTTTTTTGATTATTTTCTAAAGCTATATTAAATATTTCTAATTCTTTATTATTTTGCTTATTATCTAACATTTTTTCTGATATTTCTAATATTTGATATAATCCATCTGTGATAACACAGTCTTGACCTAACTTATTACCTTTAGTAATTATATCTAAATAAACTCTTGCTTCAGCCAATTTATCTTGAGATAACTTAATATAAAATTCTTGAATATAGGTTGCTATATCAAAAGAATAATTATCTTTACTAACTAAAGTTAAGGCCATCATTGGTTTGGTAAAAGTAATATCTTTTTCTAATAAACTAATTTTAATTAAATCAATAATTAAAAATTCATAATCACTTTTATTTAAACTATTTAAATAAGTTCTTAAGAATTTTAAAGAATTTTCTAAATCACCTTTCATTAAATATGTAATAATATTTGCCAAAGAAGGATCAGCCTTTTTTATTGTTGGTTCAGCTTCCTTAACCTTATTTTCTTTAACTGGATTATTTTCGAAAATAGGCTTAGTTTTTTCCCTTAATTCTTGATTAGAATTATTTTCCAAGTTATTAATTGAACTTGTTTTTTGTTCCTTTTTAGCACTTTTTCTTATATTATTACAACTATTAACTATTTCGACAAGTAACAAATAAATTGAATCATCATTACTAACCTTAAATTTAGCATTCTTTTTCTTAATTAAATCTAAAGCTAATTCATAATTTTGGCCATCAATTGCATTAAAAAAATCATTAGTATTATATTCTTGAATTTCAGGAATAATTTTTGTTTTATTAATATTTAATAAATCTTTTGTTAAAATATAAACATAACTTTCGGAAATACTTAAACGATGCGAAGCTTCTCTTTTTTTATAAAAATCTATTATATCTTGATATTGTTTTTGTTTAATTAAATTTATGATTTCCTTTCGATTTTTATTTTGAACATCAAGGGCTTGGATAAGTAAATTCTTAATTAATAAATCTTGAACTTTAATAGATCCTTTATCTCGAATTAATTCATTTAATTGAAGAAGAGCTAATGAAAATCTTTGATTAAGAGCTGACAACCTCATTTTATTTTGCTTAGGTATATTCTCATATCTTTTATCATTATAATCGACTCTAATATCATCATATTCTAAATATTTAGCATATTCTTGATATTTTTCAGGAATATCCGTGATCATATTTAATAAGTATAAATAATAATTACAATCTATATTATAAAATTCATTTTCACTATCTTGAAAAATATCATAATAGACAAAAGCTTTCTTGTAATCTTTCTCATTAATACATTTTAAAAATAAACGAAAAGCTACCCCTTTGTGGCGTGGATCTAATTCAAAACATTTTTGAAAACATAAATCAGCTTTAGCATATTCTTTTTGAGCAATTAAAGTCTTTCCATAATAAAATAAGTCATCTACTGATTTTAAAGAATATAAACCTCTTCTAACTCTTATAATTTTTTCTTGATCAATTAAATCTTTTAAATCTTTAGAATTAAAACCAAGACTATTTAATTCTTTAGTTGTTAATTCTTTTTCTTCTAAAACATTATTATATAATTTAGTTAAACTTTCTTCATTAATCATTTCTTTATTCCTCCCTTTAACCTTTTTAATTTTATTTGTTCATTTTTGGAAAAACCTTCTTTATCAAATTCATTTGATAAAGATACAGGATACATGGTAATAATATCTTTTGTTCCAAGCATCGTAACTACACATAAATCATTTGTAATTGTCTCATTTTTATAACCAATTGGTGTATCTAATCTAAATCGGTACATATCTGATACTTCAAAATGATTTGCATTCATATTTTCAATTATTACTCTTGCATCTAATAATAATTTCTTTAAATCAAGATATTTAAAGAAACAACCATTGGTATTCTTTTCTTCTTGGTTTTGATGTTTTGCTATATGGAATAATAATAATTCTTCACTATGATCATATAATCTATATATCATATAATCTTTTTCTTTATCATAATTATTATCTAATAACTTTAATTTTCCTAAATAATATTTTATATAATTATTTAAAATATCATAATGTTGTGTTAACTTTGGAGTTAAAGAAGACCTATCAATTTTCATAATATATTGTTCAGCTTGATAAAAATCTTTTTCAAGTATTTTTAAACAAATTAAGCCTTTAGTTGCTTGAATATAAAACTTAGGATTTAATTGCAAAGTTTGATACATTCTCTCAGCAATAGAATAATCACCAGTTTGCACATTAAGTTTAGCTAAAGCCATAAGAGCTTTATATTGTAATTCTGGGGAAGTCATACATTCCCTATAATATTTTTTACTTTGTTCAAAATTATTTTCAATATTTTCTAATAAGCCATATAATAATTTAAATATAGGTTTATCTTGATCAGGATTATTATTTAATATTTCTCTAGCTTTTGCATATTTACCTTCTCTAAGTTCAATTTGAATAAGTTTTGTTAAAGACTGAACTCTAAAACCATCATGTTGATAAGATATATTAAACCAATATCTAGCATTTATATAATCATTAGTATTATAATATTCTAATCCTTTAAAAAAGGCTTCTTTTAAATCTTTATTTGTCATCTTTTTAAAACCCGACTTAAATTTTCATAATATCCTTGATCATTAACTGAGGATAAATCCTGTACTTTTCCTTGATAATCATTTAAACAAAGACCATCAGGTGTAAAATAACATATTTGACAACATTTCATATCCGGATAAATTTTTAAAGGCATTGTTGTTTTAAGACCTAAATGCCAGTATCCTTTGTAGCCAGTGGAACCTAAGCCAGCTGAACAATGGACATGTTCACCAAGTCTTCCTAAAGAACTTCGGCCATTTAAAACTGGGATTAAATTATAAGTTTCTGTCCATTCATTAGTTCTAGCCATATATATTTCATCAGGATATAAATAAAAACCATTGTCATTAATTTCTACTTCTTCAATAGGATTATTCTTTTTTAAATCTAAAACATTATCCCTAAAAAAAGCTATTCTTTTATTTAAAGTTAAATTAACAGAATTAGGATTAATAACAATATTATCTTTATTGGAAATAATAATATCTCCTTGTTCCATTCTCTTCATTATTTCTTTCCCACTTAACATACCTATATCTAAAGAATTATCTAAACTTCTAAAAAAAGCTAAATTACCTATTTCCATATTAGGATAAATATAAATAGGTTTAGTACAAGTAATACATAATAATAAATAATCATTAAAATGATCATCTTTATATTCATTATTAAGACTAATACTAATTCCAAGTAATGATAATGATACTTTGCCATTTAGAAAAGGAACAAAACCATTGGTTTTAACTTTTTGTTCTGTTTGGGCTAAATAAACTTTACCAGGTTCTAATAAAAAACCAGATTTAGGTATTTTTTCTTCTTTTAAACCATGGGTATAACCATTTTTAGTATCGACTAAATAATCATCTTCTTGATAATAAAGAGTATCACCTAAATTAAGACGACAACTATTAGGTTTATCTAAAGAATTATCTTTTAAATTAGTTATTTCAATATGACCTAAAGCCATTTGTTTTTTTATTTCTTCATTTGTTAACATATTACTTTCTTCTTTCTAATTTAGGAACATATTCTCTTTCAATCCGTGATTCTGTGGCTTTAACTTGTCCTAAATATTTACCCTTATATTCAATAGAATTATCCCCGATTAAAGGAAAATAATATAAACGGCCGATAGGCATATTAGGATAAACTTTGGTTGGATAAGTGCAAACAATTTCAAGTGTCCATGTTCCTTCAAAACCATGATCACCAAATCCCGCGGTTACATGAATTTCCATGCCAAGAGCAGCTAGCTTATCAATACCACCTAGTAAAGGAACAAAATTATAAGTTTTAGTATATTCATTGGTTCTCCCTAAATATAATTTACCTGGCTCTAAAACTAAACCTTCTTCAGGAATAAGAATTTTTTGGGTAGGATTACTTTTCTTAATATCTAAAAAGGGTTCAGTATATACTTTTAAATCATTAGCAAGTGTTACATTAAGATAATTTTCTCCTAACGTATCTTCATTTACTTTATAAATATCGATATTATGAGGATAATTAGCTATTATTTCATTTCTACTTAACATAATTATTACTTCCTTTAAATCTTTCTGGTTAAAGATATACCTTCTTTAAATTTACATTCAGATGGACAAGTAAAATTAGGAAATGTACAACGAGATCCATGCGAATATTTAACTAATTCCGCATATATTTTTTGATCATTAGGGCTTTTTGATGCCTTTAAAGTATTAACATATTTTGTTAATACTTCTTTTGTAATTTGCATAACTTCTAACTGAGGTGCTGTACAAATTCTTTCAAATAATTTTAAAATAAAATCTTCATATTTACCTGTTTCATTAACATTTACGAGTAACCCTTGAGGATAATCCGATAAACTTGATATATCTTTTAACCATTCTTGGGATAAATAATCATTATCTCTAATAATAATTGGTACATAATATTCTTTTGTTTCTTTTAATGATAAAGAATAATCTAAAGTTCTATGTCTTAATAAATCGGCTAAAGCAACAAATGTCGCATCATAATTGACTGAGTAACTCCGGCTAAAGTGATCATCATAAGTATTATCATCTTGAATTAAAGAAAAATGTCTATTACGATAATCTTT
Source organism: uncultured Bacilli bacterium (assembly GCA_947629305.1). Taxonomy (GTDB): domain Bacteria; phylum Bacillota_I; class Bacilli_A; order RF39; family UBA660; genus Onthocola_B. The sequence goes on from CANRDD010000001.1 coordinate 23,080, forward strand.
AATATCTTGATCAATAAAACCTGTACTTAATAAAGCCTTTTGAAACTCTTTTAAATAAGGCTTTAATTCTTGAATTAAAGGATTATTTGTATCTTCATTTAACATTTTAATTGTAAAATCATAAATATAATTTAATTGTCTAAATGATGTTGTATATTTTAATTTAGTTCGCATAAATACTGACAACAAATAACGGGCATTTTCTTTAGCTTTTTTATCTATCATAGCTGGAGTTAAATAAACATTATCAGGATAAACCTTAGTTATTTCTTCTTTAAATATTTTATGCCATTTACGATATAATTCATTTTCTTCTTCTGTTCCAAACATTGTTGTATAACGTCCTGATTTTTCCGAAGTATTATATTCATGTTCATTATTAATCATCATCGCTAATAACTTGGGAATATTTTCAAAATATATTTGAATTGTATCATGCCCAAAGACCGAATGATGTCTATTTTTTTTATTACCATCTGCCCTATTTAACGTTTTTTCAATTGGTTCTTTTAATATTTCATCATAATTTTTAGCCGTATAACAAATATTTGCTGAATGTCCCCCGTTGATTTCTAAATCTTTTAAACTAGTTTCCTTGATTATTTCTTCATCTGTTGTAGTTATACCTACTACTTTTGCATTTATTTCCATTATTCCTCCCATAGCCCCCTTTTTAGTTCTAAATCTACTTAAAATTTTATCAAATATATCACTAAAAATCAATTCCCTTAGGAATTTTTTTCCAAAACTATTCCATAATAAAAAAGGTGATATCTTTTGAAAATACTAAAATTTCTAATTAAATCTTTTATCTTTTTATTTATATCTATGGTTGTTGTTATAATTGGTTTATATACTTATGCTTATTTAAGTCCTAAATTAGATTTAAAAAAATCAGGTAGTTTATATATTTATGATCAAAATAATAGTTTAATATATCAAGGATCTAGTTCTAATGAATGGGTTGATATAGAAAATATAAGTCCTTATTTAAAAGAAGCTATTATTTCAGTTGAAGATAAAAATTTTTATAATCATCATGGTTTTGATTATTTAAGAATAGCTAAAGCAATGTATTTAAATATTAAAAATAAAGCTATTGTTCAAGGAGCTTCAACTATTTCTCAACAATATATTAAAAATTTATATTTAGATTTTAATCAAACTTGGAAAAGAAAAATAGAAGAAGCTTTTTTAACTTTAGAATTAGAAGTACATTATGATAAAGATGAAATATTAGAAGGTTATTTAAATACCATTAATTATGGTCAAGGTAATTTAGGTATTGTTAATGCTTCTAGTTATTATTTTAATAAAAAAGCAAGTGATTTATCTTTAGAAGAAGCTATTATGTTAGCAGGAATATCTAAGAATCCTAGTAAATATAATCCTGTTTCTAGTTATGATAATTGTATTAAAAGAGCTAAAATTGTGGCTAAAAGTATGTTAAATAATGGTTATATTGATAATGATACATATAATAATTTATTTAAAGAACAAATACCTATCTATGGCAAAACAAATGAATTAAATCTCCAAATGCTTCTTTATTATCAAGATGCTGTCTTAAATGAATTAAATAATATTGATGTTATATCTCCATCACTTATTTCCTCAGGTGGTTTAAAAATATATACAACATTAGATTTAGATGCCCAAAGGAAAATGGAAGAAAGTATTTTAAATAATACAACTGATTCTGAGATTGAAGTAGCTAGCATTATTGTAGATCCTGCAACAGGTGCTGTTAAAGCTTTAACAGGAGGCATGGATTATGCTAAAAGTCAGTTTAATAGAGCTTTAAATTCGAAAAGACAAGTTGGTTCAACCATGAAAACATTTCTTTATTATGCGGCCTTAGAAAATAATTTAACAATGTCTAGTACTTTTGCCTCGAAACCAACAACCTTTAACTTAGCCAGTGGCAAAACTTATTCACCTATTAATGCAAGTAATGTTTATGCCAATAAAGATATAACCATGGCCGCGGCTGTTGCTTTCTCAGATAATATTTATGCGATTAAAACTCATTTATTTTTAGGGATGGATAAAATGATCGAAGTAGCAACAAGAACAGGTATTAAAGAAAAATTAAATCAAGTGGCTTCTCTTCCTTTAGGAACAAGTGAAATAAATATTTTAGACTATGCCACTGGTTATACAACTTTTGCCTCCGGTGGTTATAAAAAAGATTTATATTTTATTGAAAAAATAGAAGATTTAGAAGGAAATATTTTATATGAAAAAAAACAAGAAAAAGATTTAGTTTTAAATCCAAATTATACTTATATTTTAAATGAAATGTTAACATCAACATCAAATAGTGCTTTTATTGATTATACAACCCCGACTGCTTTTTCTATTGCTAAAAAATTTACTCATAAATATGCCATTAAAACCGGAACCACTAATACCGACTACTGGATCGTTGGTTATAATCCTAATGCTTTAGTTATGACTTGGATGGGTTATGATGATAATAAATCGATGAATACTGAAGTCCGTAAAAGCGGAAGAAATGCCTGGGCAGATATGATGGAAGCTTATTTAGAAAATAAAGATGTTAGTTGGTATGAAACGCCTGAGAATGTTGTTGCTCTTCCCCTTGATGCTATCAGTGGAACAGCAACAAATAACACAAGCCGAATAACTTTATTTTATTACTTAAAAGGAACAGAACCAAATTATACAGGAGAACAAACTGTTTTAGCTCCCAAAAAAGAGGATTTAGATTAACCTAAATTCTCTTTTTGAACATCTTTTAATTTACTTCTTACTCTTTTAACTGCATCAGTTATATTACTTAATTCTTTATTTATATCACTAAATTCTTCATTTAATATATGATAATTTCTTTGTACATTTAAATTATCTCCATCAAAATCTGCTATAATATCTGGTCCAGAATATTTCCATAAATTATCTTTATTTATCCATATACAATGTCCATATCTACAAACACATATATCACTTAAAATACCTTTAGATATAACTAAACTATCAGGCATACTAAATCCTTTATTATCTATAGCTTTATTTTTATCACAATATGTTCTTAATTGAATATCTTTCTTTAAAAATTTTTTTAAATTTTGATATAATTCAATAATATTAATTGGTAATTCTATATTATTTAAAAATTCATCTATTTCTAATGAACTACTATTAAAAATACTTTCATCATAAGAAGATATTATTTTTATATAATTATTTTCATTTTTAACTTTAAGACAATAATTTTTATTTTCTTTATTATATAATTTTTCAATAATATTCCCATTCTTTTCTTTATGACTATCTAAAAACACATAATCTAAAACAATACTATCTTTATCCTTTTTATATACTATTCCTTTTGTTCTATATTTATTATTATAAATAATTTTATTTTGATCAAATTCTAAATCAAAATAAGATCCTTTTTCAGATATACAATTAATTATTCTATTATTATAATTTTTTTGATATATTTGCCATTTATCTTGATTATCAACATTAAAAATATTAAAAATATTTTCAAGATATTTATAAGCTAAATTTCTTTTAAGTTTATTAAATAATTTTTGTTTTAATTCACATTGTTCAAATATAGTATTAATAACTCCTTCATTTAAGATATTAAAATGATATTTTAGCATAGCCTAAAACCTCTTTCTTTTAAATTAGGATATACTATAACATAAAATTTCCTATTTGTAAAATAAAAGAGTAATCCATTGTTACTCTAATCTTTCTTTATTTTAATATTAATATGATATTCGTGAGGTAAATTAGTTTCTTCTACCTTAACTTTATCACTATCTAAATGTAAACCACGAATAGTTTGAATTATATTACTTAAAAAATCATCTTTTTCAATAGCTTTATCATCTTTAACAGAAGGGATAATAAAATCATCTAACATTTCAATATTATCACTATTATCTAATGTTATTTTAACTTCTTCTGGTTCTTGATATATAACTGGTTCTTCTTCCATTTTCATATTAGCAGCTTCATCTTCTAAAAAGTTAAAAAATTTATTTGGCATAACTTCTGCAGCATCATACATATCTTTAGGATTTATTATTTTTACTTCTTCTGGTTCTTTAATATCATTATCCAGCAAAGTTTCTTCTTTTTTAACTTCTATTGGTTTTATATCTTGGGCATTTTTTAACATTGAAGCAAAATCAATAGCTTCAACAGTTGGCACATCACTTGCCCTATTTTCCTCATTCATCTTTTTTATTTCCTCCTCTAAAACACGTACAGTCATTCTTTCATTTATAATTCGATCTAAAAGTTCATTTTGTTTTTTCTCATCTTTAACTTTAAGTAAGCTTCTTGCATGTCTTTCACTAATTTTTTCTTGCATAACAGCATCTTGAACTTTTTCACTTAAATTAAGTAAACGTAATTTATTAGAAATAGCGGCTTGCGAAAGTCCCATTTTCTTAGCTAATTCTTCTTGGGTCATTCCTTCTTTATCAAGTAAAGTTTTATAAGATCTAGCTTCTTCAATCGCGGACAAATCTTTTCTTTGAATATTTTCCACGATAGCTACTTCCGCGCTTGTGTTATCATCCATTTCAGTGATAATCGCAGGTACTGATACTAAACCAGCCATAGTCGCAGCTTTATAACGTCTTTCCCCCGCGATTATTTCGTACTTTTCGCCAACTTTTCTTAAAACAAGTGGTTGAATAATTCCATGTTGTTTAATTGAACTAGCTAATTCTTGTAAAGAACTTTCATCAAAAGAAAGCCGAGGTTGAAAACGATTTGGTATTATATCTTCAATCGGCACTTGTATTACTTTTGTATCTTTTTCTTTATTATCCAACTTAATCAACCCTTTACTTACTTTATAATTTTATCTTATTTACCTTTATTTTGCAATGGCTTTTTAATAATTTTTTCATAAGGTCTTAATTCTTTTAAATTAGTTAATTTATTTTTTTGAATTAATATTAAAGATCTTGATCCTGCTTCTTCTAAATTAAAATTAATAACCTTTATTAAACTACCATGCATAATAAAAATAGTCTTATTTGCTTCCTTTAACTCTTCTTCTGCCATACCTTTCATGGCTAAAAAATAACCATTTTCTTTAACAAGTGGTAAAGATAATTCACTTAAGACGCGCATACTAGCAACGGCTCTTGAAACAACCAAATCAAAAGTATTTAAATTATTTTTAGCAAAATTTTCTGCCCTATCATGAACATAATTAATGTTGGTAACTTTTAACTTATCCCCAAGGAGTTTTAAAAAAGTAATTTTTTTATTATTAGAATCAAGTAAAGTAACATTTAAATGAGGATAAAATATTTTTAAAACCATTCCTGGAAAACCTGCTCCAGTTCCTATATCTAATAAATTATTTATTTCTTCTAAATTAATAATTTTAACAATAGTTAAAGAATCATAAAAATGTTTTAAATAAACATCATCTTTATTTTTAATAGCAGTTAAATTAGTATGTTCATTATATTCTAAAAGAAAATTAACATATATTTCTAATTTTTCTAATATATCATTATTATATTTAATATTTAATTCTTCTAGTTTTTCTTTAAATTTATCTATATTAATATTAATCATCTCCTATTATATTCTTTTTTTAAATATACTGTTAAAACAGAAATATCCGCGGGATTTACTCCACTTATTCTTGATGCTTGAGCTATAGTTTTAGGTTTTACTTTAATTAATTTTTGTTTAGCTTCACTAGCTAAATTATTAACTTTATTATAATCTATATCCTCTGGTATTTCTTTTTCTTCTAATTTTTTTAATTTTTCAACTTCTTTATAAGCTTTATTTATATAACCAGCATATTTGGTCATTATTTCTACTTGTTCTTTAACTTCATTACTATAATCAATATTAATAATAGTACTTAAAAAATTAATACTAATTTCAGGTCTTTTTAATAAATCATAATAACTCATATTATTTTTAGGTAAATCTAAATTATTTTCTTTAAATATTTCTTTTAAATTATCATTTATTTTTAAATAATTATTTTTTAAATATTCTTCTAATTGTTTTATTTGTTCTTTTTTTATTAATAAATTATTATATTGTTCTTTAGTTATTGTGCCTATTTTATAAGCATATTCTCTTAATCTTAAATCAGCATTATCATGTCTTAAAAGAAGACGAAACTCAGCTCTAGAAGTAAGCATCCTATAGGGTTCAATTGTTCCTTTCGTAACTAAATCATCAATTAAAACCCCAATATAAGCATCACTCCTTTTTAAAATAAATTCATCTTTACCCGCGAGTTTTAAAGAAGCATTAATTCCGGCCATAATACCTTGACCCGCGGCTTCTTCATAACCACTTGTCCCATTAATTTGGCCTGCTGTATATAAATTAGCTAATATTTTATTTTCTAAACTAGGTTTTATTTGCAAAGGATCAATAGCATCATATTCTATCGCATAAGCATATTTAGTAATAATAGCTTTTTCTAAACCTTTTAAACTATGAACCATTTTTTCTTGAACATCTACAGGCATACTTGTTGAAAAACCTTGTAAATACCATTCATCATAATAAAGACTTTCAGGTTCTAAAAATAATTGATGTCTTGGTTTATCACTAAAACGAACTATTTTATCTTCAATGGAAGGACAATATCTAGGACCTATGCCCGTGGCATAACCTCCATACATTGCGGACTTTTCTAAATTATCCCGAATTATTTGATGCGTTACTTCATTTGTATATAGTAAATAACAAGAATGTTGGTTATGAACATCATAACTTGGTTTATTATCTAAACTAAATGTCCAAGGGGTTAAATCCCCTTTTTCTTCTTGCATCTTTGTAAAGTCAATAGATGAAGCCTTTATCCTTTGAGGTGTTCCTGTTTTAAGACGAATAATTTTTAAACCATAATCTTTTAGACAATCCGATAAATTATCACATCTTTTTTCCCCATGTGGACCTGATGGTGTATTTGTTGAACCTACCAAAATATTGCCTTTTAAATAAGTTCCTGTGGTAAGAATAACAGCCTTAGCCATAATTTTTTCCCCAAGTTTGGTTATAACCCCTTTAACCATATTATTTTCAACAATTAAATCTTCCACCATCGCTTCTTTAATTGTTAAATTTTCCGTATTTTTTAAAGCTTCTTGCATCTTTTTAGGATAAGTTATTTTATCAGCTTGACATCTTAAAGACCGAACAGCTGGTCCTTTGGAATTATTTAACATCTTAATTTGTAAATGACTAACGTCAGCAATTTTCCCCATCAAACCACCTAAAGCATCAACTTCTCTAACAATAATTCCTTTAGCTGTACCTCCAATGGAAGGATTACATGGCATATCACCTATATTATTTAAATTACTACTTATAAGTAAAGTCTTATTTCCAAGAACCGCGGCTATATGTGATGCTTCAATTCCAGCATGTCCTCCTCCAACAACAATAATATCATACATACTTTTTCCCTTACTTTCCTAAACAAAAATTACTAAATATATTATCAACAAGTTCATCAGTATAAGCATCCCCGATTAATTCTCCTAATATATTCCAAGCTTCTTTAATATTTATTTCAATTATATCAATGGGCATATTTTCTAAATAAGCTTTATTAGCATTATTTATTTCTTCTAAAGCTTTATTAATTAAATCTATTTGTCTAACATTAGTTAAATAAGCCATATCATTATAAATAATATCTCCTAAATTATATTTATCTATTATTTTTTCTTTTAACTTATCTAATCCATCTAAATCTATAGTATTACCTAAAACATAATCATAATCTTTTAATTCATCTAAATTAATTTTTAATTCTAAATCATTTTTATTAATAACAATAATTAATTTATTTTTATCAATACTTTTTATTAATTCTTTTTCTTCTTCTTTTATTAATTCATTATAATTTAATACTAATAATATTAAATCTGCTTCCTTAAGTATTTTCTTACTTTTATTAACACCTATTTGTTCCACGATATCATTTGTTTCTCTAATACCCGCGGTATCAATAAAATTAAGCATTATACCATTTAAAGTTATACTTCCTTCTACAATATCTCTTGTTGTTCCAGGAATATCTGTTACAATAGCTTTTTCTTCATCTAATAAATAATTTAAGATACTACTTTTACCTACATTAGGACTTCCTACGATAGCTACATTTAAACCATTTTTTATAATACGACCATTTTGACTACCATTTACAATATTTTTTAAATTAATAGTTATATCCTTTAAATAATCTTCCATTAATTCATGGGTTACTTCTACTTCATCTTCATATTCAGGATAATCAATATTTACTTCAATATTAGCTAAAATCTTAGCCATTTTATCCCGAAGATTACGTATTTTTTTAGTTAATAAACCATCGACATTATTAATAGCTAGACTTCTAGCTGCATCTGTTTTAGCATTAATTAAATCATTTACTGCTTCGGCTTCAAGTAAACTAATTCGGCCATTTAAAAAAGCTCTCTTGGTAAATTCTCCAGCCTCAGCCATCCGACAGCCATTTTTAAGTAATAATTCTAATACTTTTTGCGTTGTTTTAATTCCTCCATGACAATTGATTTCCACGGTATCCTCTTTGGTATAAGTTTTAGGAGATCTCATAACATTAACTAAAACTTCATCAATTACTTCATCATTATCTTTTATATGGCCATATAAAATAGTATGACTAGGTGTATTTAATAAATTTTTATTAGTAAAAATTTTAGCCACATTAAAAATAGCCTCAGATCCACTTACTCTGATTATCGAAATAGCTTGCGCCGTCAATGCTGTAGCTATAGCCACGATCGTATCATCCATGAAAATCTTTCCTTTCTGAACTAACGCAAGTATTATAGCATTATTTTTTATTTTATTAAAGCATCAATATATCCATCTAATTTTAACTTATTTTCTTTTGTTAATAACTTATATCTATTTAATAAATCTATTTCTTCTTGATCTAATTTAGAATCATTTAAAAATCTTGTTGGTACAGAATTATCAGTTAAACCTAAAAGATAATCTGTACTTGTATCTAAAAATTTAGCAAGTTCAATTAATGTTTGGGCACTAGGATAAGCTTTACCTGATTCATAGGAACTTATCATTTCTTGGGAAACACCAACATTTATAGCTACATTTAATTGATTACGTTTTCTTTTTTCTCTAATGTTTTTTAAATTTTCCATAGTTATCATTCATCTTTTCTATTTCTAATTTTATAACAATAACTTGTATTTTTTATAATTATAACTTATAATTTAATATAAGAATAAATTGTATAGGAGAATGATAATGAAAAAATTAGGTATTTTAACTATTTTCTTATTTTTAATAATTATAAATATAACTTATAATTATAATCAAAATAAAGAAATACTAGTAGGAGAAAAAGAAGCAAAAATTGAAGAAACTAATAGTTCTATTGCTATAATGTTACAAAATGAAGAAGGAGAATATATTAAATCAACGGATAATGAATGGCCAAAGGATGGTTATACCTTTAATGAAACATATTCTAGTTGTGAAAATGGTAGTAAACTTTCATGGAATATAAAAACTGGAGAAATAACCTTAATAAGTAATATTAGTGATAAATGTTATGTTTATTTTGATAAAAAGAAAAATGAACCTTTAGAAATAGAAAATGTTGAAGTTGATAATAAAAGTACATATAATACTGTAAAACTAACTGTTAAGGCAACAGGTGGAACAGGAAAAATTAGTTATTCAGTTGAAAATACTTGTACTAGATGTAATGACTCTGTAGATAGTTGTGGATATGATTCAACTAATGGAGACATTTCAATTAATAATAATATTATTACTATTAATAATTTAAATAGTTGTTATACACATAGTTTTACTGTTAAAGCTCAAGACGAGGTTGGCGCCATAGTTACTTCTCAAGTGTCAGATATTAGTGTTTCTAGTTATGCTTTATCAGAACCATGTGCTCCATGTGGTGTGGATCCTAGTACTAAAAATTGAAATCTTCCAAGTTTATGTCCTTCATGCAATACTGAAGTTGGTGGTTCTGGTTCTAGTTCTACTGATTTTAATTGATTAATTAGAAAAACTAAAATTATTAGAGAATATAATATTTCTGATATTTGTCTATTCTTTTCATTTGATATTTTCTTGGATAAAGCATTATAACTTGTATTTTTTATAATTATACTTTATAATTTTGTTATAATAATTATAAAATAAGAGGTTAAAATGAAAAAGAAAAGTTTATTAATCATATTATTTAGTTTAATAATTATAATTGGAGGTCTTTTAGTTAGTAAAGCAGCCTATTCTTTTCTTGGTCCTAAAATAGATCAAGATTTAATTCAAAAAGGTGTTATTGTTAATACTGAAGGTACCTTAATCTTTGTTCCTGGTGATGATTTAAATTTAAATCCATCTATTGATAATTTTAATTCTACGACCAAAAATTTAGTTAGTAGTACTAAACCTAAAGTAATATTTTTAAAAAATGAAAAAGAACCAGATAAAACAAGTGAAAATTATTATGTTGGTTTTCGAATAAATAATAATAGTTATAAATATACAACAGATAATGAAACTCCAGAAGTAATATTAAGTATTATGGATGAAAATAATAATTATATTAATTCTATTAATAATTTAAAATATATTGAAGAATATAATGGCTTTGATATAACTAATAAAAAAGATTTATATGATATAAATTTAAGTAAAGAAATAAGTTTACAAAATAATAAAACATCAGCAATACATAATTGGACTTTTACATTAACTTTTGTTAATTTAAAAACTGATCAATCATTAAATGAAACAGCTGAATTAGATATTGATTTATTATTTTTAGATGAAAAACCAACTGTATAAAAAAACAGAAATATTAAATTCTGTTTTTATATTGGTTTAATAACTACATGTCTATTAGGTTCTTCCCCTTCACTCTCAGTTTTAACCCCTTTAAAATTAGTTAAACAATTATGAATTATTCTTCTTTCATAACTAGTCATATTATCTAATTTTATTTCCATTTTTGTTTTAACTACTTCTTTAGCTAATTGAATAGCCATTCTTTCTAAATTCTTTTCTTTTTTAGCTTTATAATTTTCTACATCTAAACTAATTTTATAACGTATACCATATTTTACTTGAAGCATTTGTCTAACTAAAGCTTCTAAAGCTTTAATAGTACCTCCATTTTTACCTATTAAAATTGGATTATTATTAGAATACATTTTAATAACAGTTCTATCTTCATTAATACTAACTTCAAAATTAACTTCTAAATCCCAATAATGTAATATATTATTTAAATATTCTTTTATTTCTTCAATAATATCTTTTTTTAAATATAAACTAACTTCTACAATAGATCCTTGAAATAATTTACCTTTCTTTAATGTATGTGTATATACTACATCATCTAATTTTAAATTATTTTCTTCTAATAAACTATTTAATACTGTTTCTAATTCTTTTCCTTCCTTAGTTATTTTTTCCATACTTCATACCTTCTTTCTTTGCTAATTTATCTTTAATCTTTTCCTTTTTATTCTTTTTATTTGAAATTCTAAATGAACGATTATTAATATAATTTAAGATAATATTTTGAATAGCAATAAAGGCATAAGTAATAATCCAGTAGAAAGCTAAGGCAATTGGTAATGATAAAGAAGCATAAACAATAACCACTAACATGACATATAACATTATTTTCATTTGTTTTTCCGCTTCTTCATTACCACTTGGAGTTTGATTCATTGTTTGTTTAAATGATAAATATGTTGATACACCTATTAATACTAATATTAATAAATACCAATAATTACCTTGACCTATTCCTTTGGAAGGACTCATTCCTAAATTTAAACCAAATAATGTTTCTTCATATATTGCTGGTAATCTATATATTGCTTGTAAAAAAGCAAAGAATAAAGGTAATTGTAAGAATGATAATAAACAACCTAACATAGGATTTACTTTATATTTTTTATATATAAGCATCATTTCTTGACTTTTAGCCATTAATGAATCATTATCTGTTTTATTTTGATATTTTCTTTCTAATCTTTCTAATTCTGGTTGGGCTTTTTTCATATTTTGAGTTTGATTATTACTTTTAATTGTAAATGGTAATAATATTAATCTTATAGCTAAACCTATTAATATTAAAGATATACCATAGTTATGAACTAGATCACCTAATTTTAATATTAAATAAGCTAAAGGTTTAACAAATAAAAATTCCCATAAACCTGAACTTTCATTAGAATTAATTTTATAACTTGTACATGCTGGTAAATCATTAAATTCTATATCTAATTCTTTGCCATATTCTTCATATAATTTATATAAATCACCATCTTTATCTGGTAAACATAATATATCTTTTCTTATTAATTGACCTGTTTGTTCTTGAATAACAAATTCTTTATCATTATCTTTTTGTTTAATATATTTGGAATTACCACATCCTGATGTTAAAAGAATCATGATACTAAGTAAACAAACCATTACTTTCTTTTTCATCTTAATTATCCTTTCTTAAAATATTTACTAAATCTTCTTCTAAATCTTTAAACTTTACCCCATTTGCTTCTCTCTTAATTATTATAATATAATTATAGTTATTTTTAAATAGTAACTTGTGTTTATCAACAATATTTCTAACTCTTCTTTTAAATTTATTTCTTTCAACAGCATTACCTAAACTTTTCCCAACAGCAAGACCAAAATGAGGTTTTTCTTCTTCTTTTTCTAAAGAAAATAGAAGAAAATACTTTCCTTTTCTTTTTATTCCTTTATTAATTATTTTATTAAAATCTTCATGTTTTTTAACCATTTCTGTTCTTTTCATAACAATTACCTTTTTTTAAAAAAACCACTGTTAAAGTGGCTTCATTATTTGCAAAGTCTTTTACGACCTTTTTTGCGACGTGCGTTTAAAACATCTGTTCCTTTACGAGCAAAAAAACCATGAGTTTTTGCTTGTTTTCTTTTATTAGGTTGATAAGTTCTTTTCATTTTATAATTCTCCTCTTTCTCTTTAAGCGTTATTAATATATCATTAACTAGTCCTAAAAGTCAAGTTAAATTGGTTTATTTTATTAATATATAATAAGGATAAAAAGGTATTATTGGGGATTGTGGATAAAATGTGGATAACTATCAACACAATTAACAACATTAAACCAACAACATGTTTATAACTTATGGCATATGGGGATACTGTTAGTTTAACAATTGGGGATTTTGTTGATATATGGCTTTTTTTAAGCTTTTAAGGCTAATTCAATTGGGGATAACTCTGGGGATAATTATTTTTATCAATTTTTTCTTTTCTTTTTAAAAATTTTATATTACAATTTATATAGACAGGTAGTGGGGTGAGGTTTAACTTGAAGACAAGCACTCAAGAGTTATTCAACAAATTTTTAACAGAAATAGCAAGTAAAGTATCACAAAATGCTTATGTTATTTGGTTTTCGCAACTTGAACCTCTATCGATAAATAATGATGTATTTACGATAAAAGTCCCAATGGAAGTTCATAAACAAATCTTAAGTGAAACTTATCATGATACAATAGATGCCATCTTTTTTTCCTTAACAGGAATAAATTATACCTTTAAATATGTAACAGAAGAGGAAATAGAAGTTACGCCAGAAGTAACTTTGCCTGAATTACCTCAGGTAAAAAAAGAAGAAGAATGGGATACTCATTTAAAAAAAGAATATACTTTTGATAACTATGTGGTTGGTAACTCCAATAGATTAGCTTTTATTGCCGCTAGGGCGGTAGCGGAGGCTCCAGGCACAATTCATAATCCTTTGTTTATCTATGGACGAAGTGGTCTTGGCAAAACCCATTTGATGCATGCCATTGGTAATTACATTACGGAAAATAGTAATAAAAAAGTTTTATATACAACAAGTAATGAATATCGAAATGACTTCACGGGTATTGCTTCCATTAACAATGGTGTTAGTAAAATGAATTATGCTAACGAGTTTAAAAATAAATACCGAAATGTGGATGTTTTAATTATTGATGATATTCAGTTTTTAACTGATGCAGAGAAAACCCAACAAGAATTTTTTCATACCTTTAATGAACTTCATCAAGCTAATAAACAGATAATTATTAGTAGTGATCGAAGTCCTGATGATTTAAAGAAAATAGAGGAAAGACTTAGAAGTCGTTTTATGTGGGGATTACCTGTGGATATTTATCCACCTGATTTTAATCTAAGATGTGATATTATAAGAGCAAAAATTAAAAATACAAGTATTGAAAATAAATTAAATTCTGATGTTATTGAATATATTGCTAATTCTTGTGTTAATGATGTTAGGCATATTGAAGGAACTATTAGAAGATTACTTGCTTATACAGCCATGATGGTTCCCGATAAAATAACTTTAGACTTTGCCATTGAAGCATTAAAAGATTATGTTAATACCAATATATATATCAACAATTCGATAGCTTCAATTCAAAATGCTGTGGCCGAATATTTCAAAATATCAGTAGAAGATTTAAAAGGGAAAAGAAGAACAAATAATGTTGTTAGACCAAGGCATATTGCTATGTATTTATGCCGAGTGGAAACTGATGAACCTCTTATTAAAATAGGGCTTGAGTTTGGAGGAAGAGATCATTCCACTGTATCAACAGCGATAGATAAAATAAAAGAAGAATTAGAGACTGATGATAACTTGAATAAAATGTTGAAAGAAATAAAACATAAGTTACAATAATGTTGATAACCTTTAGAAGAGAAAAGCCCTAAAAAAGGAAAAGAATGTTAATAAAGTTATACTTATCAACATAATCAACGTTATAAATAAAATAATAAATAAAAATAATAATAAAAGAAAGAAGGAAAAAAAATTATGAAATGGACAATTGAAAAAAATATTATATTAGAAGCATTAAATAATGTTACCAAAGCATTAAGTCAAAGAACAACAATTCCTGTTTTAAATGGTATTGTTTTTGATGTTAAAGAACAAGGAATAGAAATACTTGCTAGTGATTCAGAATTAACAATTAGAGTTATGATTGAAAATAAAGATATTAAATATTTAGAAGGTACAGGTAAAATAATTATTCAAAGTAAATTCTTTATGGATATGATTAGAAAAATGCCTGCCGATATAATTAATTTTGAAGTAGAAAATGATTTAAAAATTAAAATATCAACACCAAATAATCAATATCAATTAAATTGTTATGATCCTAATGATTATCCAAATATTAATATGGAAAAATCTGATAGTGGAATCATTATTAAATCTAGTGTATTAAAAGAAATAATTAATCAAACATCATATGCTTTATCAACCCAAGAAGTAAGACCTTTATTAACAGGAATGAACTTAAAAATAAATGGAGATATTTTAGAATGTATTGTAACAGATTCTTATAGATTATCTAAGAAAAATATTAAATTAAATAGCCCAGTTAATAAACTTATCAACATTGTTATTCCTGGAAGAAGTATTACCGAATTAGAAAAAATAATATCAGAAGATGATGATGTGGAAATACATGTCTTTAGTAATAAAATATTATTTATATATAAAAATATTTATATTCAAAGTAATTTATTAAATGGAACTTATCCAGAAACATCGCATTTTATTCCTAATGATTTTGCATATATAATTAATTTAAATGTAAGGGAATTTTATGATGCTGTTGATAGAGCGGCTTTACTTGCTCAAAGTAAAGAAAAGAATATTATTAAAATGCATATTGAAGATAAAACAATGGTAATTACATCAACATCTAATGAATTAGGGCAAGCTGAAGAAAAATTAAAGATTGATAGTAATAATAAAGAAAAGATAGAAATATCATTTAGTTCTAAATATATGATGGATGCATTAAAAGTAGTTAAAGAAGATAATATATTATTACTATTAAATACGGATGATAAGCCAATTTTAGTTAAACCAGTTGTTGATGAATCATTAATCGAATTAATATTACCAGTTAAAACTTATTAAATTAATAAAGAAATGGTTAAGAAAAATTAATCATTTTTTTAAAAAAAGACTTGACGAACATATGTTTATATGTTATAGTAGATATACACAAGGGGGAAATACAGATGAAAGATTTAGAATATGTAAATAATTTAAGAGAAGAAATAAGTAGAAAATTAGGTTTACCTAAGGAAGATTTAATGAGTATAAATGATTATTTACGTTATGAAATGTTATTTTTAAAGATTTATCAACTTATTATATTTATAAGTATGAATGATCAAAGTATTTTTGAGCAAAGCAAATGGAAAGATAAAACAACTTTAGAAGTATTAAATTTAGATTTAGAAAAAATAGAAGAAGAAAAATTAATTAGGGCTTTGCATGATTTGGGCTTCTTGTTTAAAGAAGAAAAAGGATACTCGGAGTGTTTGCAAAGGTTTAAAACAACTTATGAAGATGCTAAATATTATGATTTTACGGGTGTTGATTTACCAAAAGAAAAACCAATAGAAGAAGTGCAAAGAACTTATGCTTCTTTAGTGGAAAGGTTAAAAGTTGTTAATTATACAATGGCAAGTAGTGTTGAAGCTGAAAAAATAAATAGTTTAAAAGAAGAAATGATAAGTATTTTAAGAGATATACAAACTCTAAAATTAGGATATGATGAAAATATTTTAAAAAAATAATGATTTTCGCCAAAATTCGACAAAATTTATTCTAAACATATGTTAAGATATTAGGCAATTTTTTAGAAGGAGTTTAGAATAAATGAATTATATTATTAATGGTAATACTTTATGGATTGAAAGAAAGGAAAATAAAATTTATATTAATGAAATGGGATTTAATAAAGTAATATACAATGGCAATGTTAGAGAAATAATAAATAAAAGTTGCCTTTACTATGGATCTTCTTATCATGGTCGTATTCAAGGATCATCTTTGATTCTGGAAGCTAATTATAAACTACCCATTATTATCAAAGACAATGCCGAGTTAATTGTTTTTCCCCTTGTTACTTCAACATTAAAAGATCCTATTTGGTTTATCTATAATAATATAAAAGAATATCATCAAATTAAAAAAAATAAAGTCTTGGTGGAATTTACAAATGGGCAAACAGAAGCTTTTAATGTCTCGTTTTATACCTTTAATCAACAAATATTAAAAAGTAGTCGTTTGTATGTGGTTAGCAAAACCAGAAATGGGTAAAAATAGGGTAAAATTTTCACTGTTGACCACGAATTTTTCTTTAAAATACTTCTATTTTATGATATAATTAAGTTACGTATAGGTATACAATATTACCTTAAAAATTAAAATAATGTCATAAAAGAGGCTTTAGAAATGAAATTAGAAAAATTAGTTATTCAGAATTTTCGCAATTATGACAAATTAACAATTAATTTTGCTGATGGCCTAAATATAATCTATGGATCAAATGGGGCAGGAAAAACAAATTTAGTTGAAGCTATATATGTTTTGTCTCTAACTAAATCATTTAGACTTTCTAATGATAAAGTTTTAATTAAAAAAGGTAAAGAAAAAGCTAGCGTAGAAGGAGAAATTAAAAAAAATAAAGATACATCAACGTATAAATTAATATTAAGTGAAGAGGGTAAAAAAGTCGAAATAAATAATAATAAAATGGCCAAAATAAGTGAATATATATCCCGAATTAACATTGTTTTATTTAATCCTGTAGATACTAACTTAATTATTGCTTCCCCAAGTGATCGCCGAAATTTACTTAATATTGAAATTAGTCAACTTTATAAAGAATATTTAATTATATTATCAAATTATAATCGGATATTAAAACAAAGAAATTTTTATTTAAGACAGTTATACGTTAATGGGAATAATCCAACTGAATATTTAGATATTTTAACAAATAAATTAATTGAATTTGGTTTAAGAATAAATAAATATCGGGAAAGTTTTATTGAAAATATTAATAAATATATTGGAAAAATTTATGAAAATATTTTTAAAACTGGGGAAGTAAAAGTAAAATATGTATCTAGTTTTAATAAGAAGGATCCTCAAGAAATAATGGCAATGTATAAAAAAAGTTATAGTAAAGAAATGACTTTAGGTAAAACCCTTCTGGGTGTTCATCATGATGATATTATTTTTACTTTAGATAATCATCCTTTGAAAGAATGGGGTAGTGAAGGACAAAGAAAAAACAGTATCATTTCTTTTAAATTAGCCCAATTAAATGTTATAAAAGAAATTAAGGGTTATTATCCTATACTTATATTAGATGACTTGTTTAGTGAACTAGATCAAGAAAAAATTAAAAATATTCTATTAATGTTAAATAATGAAGTACAGACATTTATTACAACAACAGAAGTAAATAAAATAAATAAAAAGATACTTCATAAAAGTAAGTTATGGCATTGTTTAGATGGAAAATTGGAGGAAGAGGTATGAGCAGAGAAGAAGAAAGACATTATTCAGATAACGATATCCAAGTACTAGAAGGATTAGAAGCAGTTCGCAAAAGACCTGGTATGTATATTGGAAGTACAGGTGAAAGGGGTTTGCATCATCTTGTTTGGGAAATTGTAGATAATGCTGTTGATGAAGCCTTAGCGGGTTTTTGTGATGACATTGAAGTAATTATTGATAAAGGAAATATTATTGAAATTCGTGATGATGGAAGAGGTATGCCTACGGGAATTAATGCCAAGACTGGTTTATCAACTATCGAAACAATTTTTACCGTTTTACATGCTGGAGGTAAATTTGGCGGGGAAGGCTATAAAGTAAGTGGAGGTCTTCATGGTGTTGGTGCTTCTGTTGTTAATGCTTTGTCGGAATGGTTAGAAGTTACTGTTTATCGTGATGGTCAAATTCATTTTCAAAGATTTGAAGATGGAGGTAAACCAAAAGAACCTTTAAAAATTATTGGGGAATGTGACGAAAATAGAACAGGAACAACGGTAAGATTTAAAGCTGATCCTACTATTTTTACCGAAACAACAATATATAACTACGATACATTATATAAAAGATTACAAGAAATAGCTTTTTTAAATAAAGGTTTAAGAATTAATTTATATGATGAAAGAGAAGATGAAAAACATGATGTTTTCCTATATAATGGGGGAATTATTGAATATGTGCAAATGCTTAATAAAAGTAAAAAGCCTTTGCATGATGAAATAATTTATTTAGAAGGTGTAACAGATGGAATTGAAATACAAGTAGCTTGTCAATATAATGAAAGTTATAGTGAATCTATTTATTCTTTTACTAATAATATCAATACTTATGAAGGTGGAACCCATGAAGATGGGGTTAAAATGGCTCTTACGAGAGTTATTAATAATTATGCTAAGAATGCTAAACTTTTAAAAGATAATGATGACTCTTTAACTGGAGAAGATTGCCGGGAAGGTCTTACAATGATTATTTCTTGTAAACATCCTGATCCTCAGTTTGAAGGGCAAACTAAAACCAAATTAGGTAATAGTGAAGTTAAAAAGATAGCTAATGATATTTTCTCAAAAGGTTTTGAAAGATTTTTGATGGAAAATCCTGATGTGGCTAGAGTTATAATTGATAAATGTATGACGGCATCAAGAGCTAGACTGGCCGCGAAAAAAGCTCGGGAATTAACAAGAAGAAAAAGTGATTTAGACGTTGTCAACTTTGGAGGAAAATTAGTTGATTGTAAGGAAAAAGATCCATCTGTTTGTGAAATATTCCTAGTCGAAGGGGATAGTGCCGGAGGATCTGCGATAAAGGGAAGAAATAGTTTAACTCAAGCCATCCTTCCTTTAAGAGGTAAAATATTAAATGTTGAAAAAGCTCGGCTTGATAAAGCTTTAAGTAATGAAGAAATTAGGACAATTATTACCGCTTTTGGGACAGGAATTGGTCAAGAATTTGATTTAAGTAAATTAAGATATAATAAAATTATTATCATGACCGATGCCGATGTTGATGGATCTCACATTCGGGTATTACTTTTAACCTTATTTTATCGTTTCTTTAGACCTATTGTTGAAGAAGGCCATGTATATGCTGCTCAACCACCTTTATTTTGTATAAAACATGGAAAAACTATAAAATATGTTTTAGACGAAAAAGAAAGAGATGAATATTTAGCAAAATTAAGTGAAAAACATGTAAATTATGAAATAACAAGAATGAAAGGTCTTGGGGAAATGGATGCTGAAGAATTAAATGAAACAACCATGGATATTGATAAACGGATATTAAGAAAAATAACTGTTGATGATGTAATATCCGCGGATGCTGCCTTTAGTAAACTTATGGGTGAAGAAGTAGAACCAAGAAGAAAATTTATTGAAGATAATGCATCTTATGTTAAGAATTTGGATATTTAGGAGGGTTTGATATGGATAATAAAGATAGATTAGAAGAAAATAATATAGTTAATGAAATTGAAAGTTCTTTTATTGATTATTCCGTAAGTGTTATTACTTCAAGAGCTCTTCCTGATTTAAGAGATGGTTTAAAACCTGTACATAGAAGAATTCTTTATTCAATGTATGAATCTGGTTATACACCAGATAAACCACATAAAAAAAGTGCACGTATAGTCGGGGATGTCATGGGGAAATATCACCCTCATGGTGACTCATCTATTTACGAAGCTATGGTTAGAATGGCTCAAGATTTTAATTACCGTTATATGTTAGTTGATGGGCATGGAAATTTTGGTAATATTGAAGGTTATGGTGCCGCAGCGATGCGTTATACCGAATCAAGGCTTTCCAAAATCTCTTTGGAATTATTAAGAGATATTAATAAAAATACAGTAGATTTTGGACCAAACTTTGATGAATCAGAAAAAGAACCTTTTACTTTACCAAGTCGTTTTCCTAATATTTTAGTAAATGGTACCATGGGTATCGCAGTTGGTATGGCCACGAATATCCCTCCACATAACCTTGGTGAAGTCATTGATGGTTGTATTGCATATATTGATAATCCTGATATTGATACCTTAGGATTAATGACTTATATAAAAGGACCTGACTTTCCAACTGGTGGTATAATTCTTGGTAACTCAGGGATCAAGCAAGCATATGAAACAGGCCGAGGAACTATAACGATTAGAAGTAAAGCCACAATTGAAGAAAAAAACGGTCGTCAATATATTGTTGTTGATGAAGTACCTTATGGTGTAAATACTTTAGAATTAAAAAATAAAGTTGCCGAATTAGTTCATAATAAAGTTTTAGATGGTATTTCTGACTATCATACCGACTTAAAAGATGGCGTTAAAATAACAATTACGTTGAAAAAAGATGCCAATGCCCAAGTTGTGTTAAATAATTTATATAAACATACAGCATTTCAATCTAATTTTGGGGTAATATTCTTAATGCTTGATAAAGGTGTTCCTAAAACTTTAGGACTTAAGGATATTATTTCTAAATATGTTGATTATCAAAGAGAAGTTATTATTAAAAGAACCCAATTTGATTTAGATAAAGATGAAAAGAGAGTTCATATATTAGAAGGTTTAAAAATTGCTTTAGATAATATTGATGAAGTTATTAAAATAATTCGGGGAGCTAATACGGATGAAGAAGCTAAAGCTAATTTAACAAGCCATTATGGCTTAAGTGATGCCCAAACTAGTGCCATTTTGGAAATGCGTTTAAGACGGTTAACTGGTTTAGAAAGAGATAAAATAGAATCAGAATTACAAGAATTATTAAAAGAAATAGATCGTTTAAGAGCAATTTTAGCCGATCCTAAGAAGATTGATGAAGTAATTAAAAATGAAATGTTAGAAATAAAGAATAAATATGCTGATGAAAGACGAACTAAAATTGATATGACCGCGGTGGATTATATCGAAGATGAATCTTTAATTCCAAATGAAGATATTTTAGTAGTGTTAACTAATAAAGGTTACATTAAGAGAACTATTTCAGATACTTTCAAAGCTCAAAGAAGAGGTGGAGTTGGAATTAAAGGTATTTCAACAAATGATGAAGACTTTGTAGAAAATATGATAAATCTTAATTCTCATGATTATATCTTATTCTTTACAAATAAAGGTCGTGTTTATAGATTAAAAGGATATGAAATACCAGAATTTAGCAGACAGTCTAAGGGACTGCCAATTATCAATCTTTTATCAATTGGTAAAGATGAAAAAATAAGCAGTATTTTAAAAATTAATAAAAACGAAGAAAATAAATTTTTATTATTTGCTACGCGTAATGGTATTGTTAAGAAAACTTCTATTCAAGAATTTGATAACATAAGAAATAATGGTAAAATATGCATTACATTACGTGATAATGATGAATTAATTGATGTTAAGAAAACTAATGATAATGATTTAATCTTATTAGGATCTAGTGCGGGACGAATGGTAAAATTCCCTGAAAAAGAAATTAGAAATATGGGACGTACGGCATCTGGTGTTCGTGGTATTAATTTAGAAGATGCTAAATGTATATGTTGTGAAGTTGTTAAAGATGATGATACCATATTATTAGTAACAGAAAAGGGTTACGGTAAACAAACATATGTTTGTGATTTTAGACAAACAAGAAGAGGCAGTAAAGGTGTTAAAGCCCTTAATGTTACTGAAAAAAATGGTAATCTAAGCGCAATAAAAATAGCTAGTTTTGATAAAGATGTTATTATTATGACGGATTCTGGTATGACCGTTAGAATGGCTATTGATCAAATATCAATATTAGGTCGTGTTACTCAAGGAGTTCGATTAATAAATCTTAAAGATAATCAAAAAGTAGCAACAATTAGCATTGTGGATAAAGATAATGTTGATGAACAACCTCCCGAAAATGTAGACAATATAGAAAATGAAGAATAATGTTTCACGTGGAACATTATTTTTTTTTGTACAATTATATAAATTTACCAAAACAACTAAATAAACCAATGTTCCACGTGAAACATGACATAAATTAATCAAATTAATATATCAAAATAGCTGAATAAATCAATGTTTCACGTGAAACATGACATAAATTAATCAAATAAACATATTAAAATAACTGAATAAATCAATGTTCCACGTGAAACATGACATGAATTAATTAAATTAATATATTAAAACAACTTATTAAATCAATGTTCCACGTGAAACATGACATAAATTAATCAAATTAATATATCAAAATAGCTGAATAAATCAATGTTCCACGTGAAACATGTATAAATTAATCAAATAAACATATTAAAATAACTAAATAAATCAATGTTCCACGTGAAACATGACATGAATTAATTAAATTAATATATTAAAACAACTTATTGAATCAATGTTCCACGTGAAACATTATGAAATGATGTTGACAATTATCGGAGAGTTTGTTAATATAATGATGTGCAACAAGGATGCTGTAAACTGGTCAGAATCGGAAGATAGCAGCCACATCAGCCTCTGCTTGTGTGCACTTTTTATATGGTGATAAAATGAATAAATATTGGCAAGAAGTATTAAAATTAACCCAAAAAGCTCAAAAGAAAGGTGAAGTTCCTGTTGGAGCTATTATTGTTTACAATTCGAAGATAATTGCTAAAGGTTATAATAAAAGAGAAGGGAAACATGATATATTAGGACACGCTGAAATTGAATGTATTAAAAAAGCAAACAAATGTTTGTATAATTGGAAGTTGTCAGAATGTGAAATGTATGTATCATTAAAACCTTGTTCAATGTGTGAAGCAATTATTAGGCAATCACGTCTAAAAGCAGTACATTATTTACTAGAAAAAGATGAAAAAAAACATGAATATGCTAAAACGGCTTTTATTAAAGAAGAAAACTTAGAATATGCCAATAATTTTAAATATGTTTTAAATAATTTTTTTAAGAAAATGCGGTAATTTTTATTTATATATGATATAATTTTATACGGAGGATCATCATGAATTATAAAGTATTATATCGAAAGTATCGTCCGGATAGTTTTGATACTTTAGTAGGACAAAAACCAATCGTGGATATTCTTAAAAATTCCATTAAAGAGGGCAAAATAGCCCATGCTTATATGTTTTCAGGTCCAAGAGGAACTGGAAAAACAAGCACAGCGCGAATTTTAGCAAAGGCTATTAATTGTTTAAACAATGAAGATGGTATTGCCTGTGGAAAATGTGTTAATTGTTTAAATTTTAACGATAGTCCCGATATTATTGAAATAGATGCCGCTTCTAATAATGGTGTAAATGATATTCGGGAATTAATTAACAACATTAAAATTATGCCAACATCATTAAAATATAAAATTTATATTATTGATGAAGTTCATATGTTAAGCGAAAGTGCCTTTAATGCCTTGTTATTAACCTTAGAAGAACCACCGGAACATGCAATTTTTATTTTAGCAACAACTAATTTAGAAAGGGTTCCTATCACGATTCTTTCTAGGTGTCAAAAGTATGATTTTAAGCGAATATCTTTAACTGACATAGTGAATCATTTAAAAGTCATATGTGAAAAGGAAAACATTAAATATACTGATGAAGCTCTTAGTGAAATTGCAACTCTTGCTGAAGGGGGATTAAGAGATGCATTAAGTATATTAGATCAATTATCTAAAATAGATAAAGATATTACTTTAGATTTAGTTATAAAAGAAATTGGAACTATTTCTAATAAAAAAATAAATGATTTAGTTAATGCATTAGGTAATAGGAAAATTGATGAAGTTGTAGGTTTTATTAATGAATTTAGAAATATTAATTTAAATTATAAAGTTGTTATTAAAAAAATAATTGATGTTCTGGCTAATAATGCTGTTGATGTTTTAAAAAATGGTTCTAAAAATAATTTAGATTATGATGATTATAAAAATTTGATCTTGGAATTAAATGATATTATTAACAAAATAGATATTAGTATTGATCCTTATATTTTAATTGAAATGATTATGCTAAAATATGTTGATAATTCAGAAAAAAAATTAAATAATTTTGAAAAAGTTATAATTCCTGCGAAAAAATCAGAAGAAAGTATATTACCCAAAGAAAAAAATATTTCCCAGGAAATATTTTTAGACAAAGAAATAAAAAATGAGGATAAAATTACAAAAAATATTTCCCAGGAAATAAATTTTCATCCTGAAACGTCTGTTGATGATAAAAAAGTTAACTTAAGAATAAATAATTGTTTTACTTCAGCATCAAAAGATGAATTAAATAACGTAAAAGAAAAATGGTTGAAATTTTTTGAAGAAGCTCCAACGAATATAAAAGGTTTAATTACAGATACTTCGCCAGTGGCTTCTTCTAAAGATTATGTTATTTTAGAAACAACAATAAAACATAAAGATATAGAGTTAAATAAACAATTAAAATTAATTGAAAATAGCTATAATACGTTATTTTCTAATGAACAAAAATTAATTTTTCTTGATTCTGATAAATGGCTTAATGAAAAAAATAAATATATAGTTAATTTGAAAAAAGGATATAAATATACTTTAATGAATGAAGAAGAATTAGAGAAAAGTAATGTAAATAATAATTTTAATAAAGAAAATATTGAAGAAATTGCCAATAATATCTTTAATCATGATAAAATAGAATTGCAATGAGAAAGGAAGGAAAAATATTATGAATATGCAAGCAATGATGCAACAAGCACAAAGATTACAAAGAGAAATAATGAAAAAGAAAGAAGAAGTTGAAAAAAAGACTTTTACAGGTAAATCAGAATGGATAGAATTAACCATGAATGGTAAAAAAGAAGTTTTATCTTTAAAAATTACGAAAGATGGTACTATTGAAAATGATGATAAAGAAATATTAGAAGATATGTTAATATTAGCAATCAAAGATGCAATGAAGAATGTTGATACGGAAACAGAAAAAGCTTTAGGTCAATATGCTTCTTTAGGTGGTTTAATGTAATGATTTATCCTGAACCAATAGATGATTTAATAAATTGTTTAAAAAAATTACCTGGCATTGGGGAAAAAAATGCCGAAAGATTAGCCTTAACCATTAAGGATTTTAAAGCTGAAGATATTGACAAATTTTGCCAAGCTTTGAAGGATGTTAAAGAAAAAATTGAAATATGTCCCATCTGTGGTCATTTATCTGCTGGTGATACTTGTTCAATTTGTCAAGATAAAACCCGTGATCATAATCTGATTTGTGTTACAGAAGATTCAAAGAGTGTATTTTCTTTTGAAAAAGCTGGCAGTTTTCATGGTGTCTATCATGTTTTACATGGTCTTATATCACCCGCGGATGACATAGGACCTGAGAACATTAATATAGCTTCTTTAGTTAAAAGAGTTGAAACTTTAGAAAATCCTGAATTAATTTTAGCTTTAAAATCTACTGTAGAAGGAGAAACAACCACTTTGTATATTAAAAAAATATTTGAAAAGAAAAAGGTAGCTATTTCGCGTCTTTCTTATGGTATTCCAATGGGAGCAGAAATAGATTATTTAGATATTATAACACTTGATAAAGCCTTAGCGGATCGCAAACAAATCTCTTCATAAAATGGACAAACCTTGCATATATAAAAGTGAGGTACTTATGAAAAAAATATTTTTTATAGTTAAAAGAATAATCTTTGCTTTTTGTTTAATTTATGCTTTTAACTTAGTTGTGGTAGGTTTAGAAATTTTTATACCCTTAAATTTAGTAACCATAAGTGTTGTATCTTGTCTTGGTATGCCAGGTCTTTTAGCATTGATAGGTTTATTTTTTGTCATAAAGTAGGAGGAAGTCATTTGAATATAGCAGTACATAACAATTTAAAAGCCCTCGTGGATTATTATCATGAGAACAAGCTCTCTCATACTTATTTGCTTGAAACAAATGATATTGAAAAATGCTATGCTGAGTTAAAAATTATTATTAAAAATATTAATTGTCCTCATGAATATCAAGATAATTGTGCAAATTGTAATCTATGTAAATTACTTGATAATAATTATCTTCCCTCATTTTTAGTTATTGAACCAGATGGTAAAATAATTAAAAAAGAACAAATTTTAGATTTAAAAACACGTTTTAGTACTATTCCCATATATACTAAAGAAAATATTTATATTATAAAAAATGCGGAATGTTTAAATGCTACCTCAGCTAATATGATGTTAAAATTTATTGAAGAGCCCGAAAATAATATCTTAGGATTTTTTATAACAAATAATGTTAATAATGTTATTAGTACTATTAAAAGTCGTTGTGAAATAGTTAAAGTTTTTTATGAAGCAAATATGGATAGTATCTATAATAATCCCTATTTTTCTTTAGTTTATTCTTATTTACAAAAAATAGAACTAGAAAAAAGTAAAGCAATCTTGTATAATAAATCTATATTTTTAAATAATGCTAATTTAGATTATAATTTAATTTTTAAATTAATGCTTGATATATATATTCAAGCTATTAAAGTTAAAATGGGAGAAGAGGACCAAGAATATAGTGAACAATTTGCCTTTCTTTTAAAAAATGATTTAAAAGAATTAAGAAGGCGAGAACAAATAATTAGTGCATATTTAGAAGAATTAATTTATAATGTAAATATAGAATTATTTTTAGATAAATTTGTAATAGAACTGAGTGATTTTAATGAATAGATTATATGGAATAGTATTTAAAGATGGAGGTCAAAGTTATTTTTATAAAAGCTTTGATGAATATAATATAAATGATTATGTTTTAGTTGATAGTGAAAGAGGTAAACTACTTGGAAAGATAGTTTCTATTTGTGAATCTAGTGATATAGTTGAAAAAGGAAGTATCTTAAAAAAAGCTAGTGATGAAGAATATAATGAACATTTAGTTAATTTAAAAGATGCAGATAAAGCTTATCATAAATGTTCTGAATTAGTTAAAGAATTAGAATTAAATATGCATGTTATTAATGCTCAATTTAATTTTGATCGAAGTCAATTATTATTTAATTTTACCGCGGAAGAAAGAGTTGATTTTCGGGAATTAGCTCGCCGTTTAGCGGCTATTTATCATACCCGTATTGAACTTCATCAAATTGGTGCTCGTGATAAAGCTAAAGATGTTGGAGGAATAGGCATCTGTGGAAAAAAATTATGTTGTAGTAGTTTTTTAAAACAAATTGAAACCGTAACAATGAATATGGCGAAAAATCAAAATTTAGCTTTGAATCCCAGTAAAATAAATGGCTGCTGTGGGCGTTTGCTATGTTGCCTTGCTTATGAGGATAATGAATACTTAGAATGTTCGAAAGGAATGCCTAGTGTTGGTGATGAAATAAAATGTCCATCTGGCCGAGGCATTGTGCAAAGTGTTGATATATTAAACCGCAAATGTACTGTTTTAGTTGATGGAGAAAAAGAGGACGTTTATTATGATAGTTAAAAATGATTTATATGATTATCCTCATCGTTACATTTATCAAGATACGGATGGTTTTAAGTTTTCTATAGATTCTCTTCTTCTTGCGGAATTTGTTAAACTTCCCAAAAAAGATGGCATAATATTGGATATGTGTACAGGTAATGCTCCCATTCCTTTAGTTTTATCAACAAAAACAAAAAATAAAATTTATGCTTTTGAAATTCAAAAAGCTGTTTATGATTTAGCCAAGGATTCTGTAAGCTTAAATGGTTTAGATGATCAAATTGAAATTTATAATAATGATGTTTTAGATATCGATAAAATATTTCCTGGGAAATATTTTGATATTATAACTTGTAATCCCCCTTATTTTGTAACAACATCAACTAGCCAACTTAATAAAAATGATTATTTAACAATTGCTCGGCATGAAGTTAAAATTAAATTAGATGATATTTTTAGAATAGTTAGCACCCATTTAAAAGAAAATGGGCATTTTTACATGGTTCATCGCCCCGAAAGATTAGATGAAATTATTTTAACTAGTGAAAAATATAAATTAAAAATGAAAGTTTTCCAAGTTATCACAACCAAGAATAATATTCCATTCATGATTCTTTGTCACTTTCAAAAACATGCTAAACATGGGATAAGATTTAATCCTATTTTAGATATAAGTAACTTAAAAAGTTATCAAAATATTTTTTCCAAGGAGGATAAGTAAATGAAATTAATCGTTGGTCTTGGTAATCCTGGCCAAGAATATAATTATACAAGACATAACACAGGTTTTATGGTTTTAGATTACTATTTAGATAATCCTATGTATCAAGAAAAGTTTAATGCTTTATATATAAAAAAAACAATAAAAAATGAAATAGTTTATTTTATTAAACCTTTAACTTTTATGAATTTATCTGGACAAGCTGTTCGCCAATATGCCAGTTACTTTAATATTGATTCTAAGGATATTTTGGTTATTCAAGATGATTTAGATCAAGACTTTGGTCATTTCAAATTAAAGAAAAATTCTTCCTCCGGAGGCCATAATGGGATCAAAAACATTATTCAGGAGTTAGGTACTGATGAATTTGCTCGTTTAAAAATAGGTATTAAAAATGAGTATTTGCATAATGTTATTGATTTTGTTTTAAACAAATTTTCTAAGGAAGAATTAAATACTTTTCAAGAAACATTACCAACTTATAAAAAAATAATTGATTCATTTATTGAATTTGGTATTGATAAAACCATGAATATTTATAATACTAAGTAATGAGGTATAGATATGGATTTTTTAAATAATTTATTTAAATATGAAAATGAAACAGAAATATCTGGTTTAACTGAAGAATTATGTAATATATATATCAATAATTTATATCATTTAAAAAATAAAAATATTATAGTTGTTACTAATTCTTTATATGAAGCTAATCGTTTTTATAATAATTTAGCTATTTATGAACAAAATCTCTTTTTATTTCCAATGGATGATTTTTTATCTTCCATGATAGTCGCGGAAAGTCCTGATTTAAAATATAAAAGATTAGAAACTATTGATAAATTAAAAAATAAAGAACAAGGAATTATTTTAACTAATCTACTTGGGTTTCTAAAATATCTTCCATCTATTAATATTCAAAATAGTATTGAAATAAATCCAAAGATGAATATTAAAAGAGATGATTTTGTTAATAAATTATATGAACTAGGTTATCAAAAATCTTCACTTGTAACCCAAACAGGAGAAATTGCTGTTCGGGGTTTTATCGTGGATGTTTATCCACTTGATGAAGTTCATCCTTTAAGAGTCGAATTTGATGGTAATGTTATTGATTCTATTCGTTATTTTGATGAAGATACCCAAATCTCCTATGGACCAAAGAATAATTTAGTTATTAAAGCAATGGAAGAAATTAAAACTTCTGAGGTTAGTAGTCTTTTAGATTATGCAGGAGATTCTATTGTTATTTTTATTGATTATAGTCAAATTGAAGCATCTTATCAAAAACTCATAGAAGATATTTTTACTTATCAACAAACTAGTGATAATAAAGACAAATTAATGTATGAATTAACGGATTTAAAGCCAGAATATACTATTTATTTAAATAAATTTGCTACAGGTAAGTATAATTTAAATGCTAAAAGTATTGAAAATTATAATTCTAATTTTGAAGTTTTAAGTGATGATGTAGCTAAACAACAAAAATTAGGTCATAAAGTTATTTTTTGTTTATCTAATGATAAACAAATTAAACAAGTTAAAGAATATGTTAGTAATTGTGAATTTATTAAACAAAAAATAAATCAAGGTTTTCAAATAGATAATTATTATGTCATTGGCGAAAATGATATTGAAAAAGTAAATAAAAATCCCATTAATTATAAGAATAATTATCATATAGGTAAGAAAATAAAAGATTTTAATCAACTTAATGTTGGTGATTATGTTGTGC
Source organism: uncultured Bacilli bacterium (assembly GCA_947629305.1). Classification (GTDB taxonomy): domain Bacteria; phylum Bacillota_I; class Bacilli_A; order RF39; family UBA660; genus Onthocola_B. Next base: position 53,837 of record CANRDD010000001.1, read on the forward strand.
ATTTAGCGCATGGGATAGGTATTTATCAAGGAATAACATCATTAAGTGTAAGAGGAGCCCAAAAAGATTTTATTGCCATAGCTTATGAAGGCCAAGATAAAATATATGTTCCTGTTGAAAAAATATCGACAATTTATAAATATACAGAAAAAGAAGGAACAGTTCCTAAAATAAATAAGTTAGGAAGTCCAGCTTGGGAAAAAACCAGAAGATATGTTGAAGCTAAAATTAAGGATATATCCGCGGATTTAATTCGTTTATATAAAGAAAGAATTAGTGTAGTTGGTGATGCTTATAAAGATTATCCTGAAGAAGATATTTTCGCATCCAGTTTTGCTTATGAATTAACTAAAGATCAAGAAAAAACAATTTTAGAAATAAATGAAGATTTAAAAAAGACTGTTCCAATGGATAGATTATTATGTGGAGATGTTGGCTTTGGTAAAACAGAAGTAGCTTTAAGAGCGATATTTAAAACAATCCTTAATAATCATCAAGTTATGTATTTATGTCCTACAACTATTTTATCAAAGCAACAGTTCTTAGTGGCCACGGAAAGATTTAAAGACTGGCCAATTAATATCGAATTATTAAATCGTCATATCACGGGAAAGAAAAAGAAAGAAGTTTTAGAAGGTTTAAAATCAGGTAAAATTGATTTAGTAATAGGTACCCACCGGTTACTTAGTGATGACATTGCCTTTAAAGATCTTGGTCTTTTAGTAGTTGATGAAGAGCAAAGATTTGGGGTAACGCATAAAGAAAAAATAAAACAATTAAAAAAAGATGTTAATGTTTTAACATTAAGTGCAACACCTATCCCAAGAACATTAAAAATGGCCATGTCTGGTTTAAGAGACCTATCGGTCATTGATACCCCACCTGTTAATCGATATCCTGTGCAAACCTATGTTGTTTTAGAAGATGATTTAATTATTCGGGATGCTATTTATAAAGAATTATCTCGTCAAGGCCAAGTTTTTATTCTTTATAATTATGTAGAAACAATTGAAAAATATATGAATCATATCCAAGAACTTATTCCTGAGGCTAGTATTAAATATGCGCATGGCCAAATGGAAAAAAATGAACTTGATAATATCATGAGTGATTTTGTTAATGCTAAATTTGATATTTTAATTTGTACAACTATTATTGAAAGTGGCATAGATATTCCCAATGTTAATACCTTAATAGTGCAAGATGCTGATAAATTTGGTTTAAGTCAACTTTATCAAATAAGAGGCCGTGTTGGGAGAAGTAATAAAATTGCTTATGCTTATCTATTATATGCTAAGAATAAAGTTTTAAATGAAATTGCTATTAAAAGACTAGAAACTATTAAAGAATTTACTTCCTTAGGAAGTGGCTACCGAATTGCGATGCGGGATTTAAGTTTACGTGGAGCTGGCGACATCTTTGGTTCTTCCCAAGCAGGTTTTGTTGATTCAGTTGGTATTAATTTATATATGAAAATGATTGAAGATGAAGTTAAAAGACAACAAGGCCTAGAAGTTGAAGAAGATACCCAAACAAGTGCCTTAATTAATGTTGCCACCCATATTGATGATTCTTATGTTAGTGATGAAGATATCAAAATAGAAATTCATCAAAAAATTAATGAAATTGATTCTTATGCTAAACTTTTAAGTATTAAAGAAGAATTAGAAGATCGTTTTGGTAAAATAAATGAAGATTTACTTGTTTATATGTATGAAGAATGGTTTGAAAAAATAGCCTTAAAAAATAATATTACCAAAGTTACTCAAAATGATCGTTATGTTGAAGTTGAATTACCTGAAGAAGTATCTAAAACAATTAAAGGAGATAAATTACTGATGGAAGCTTTAGCTTTAACTCGTAATTTTAATATAAAATATATGAATAATAAAATAACAATTCAATTATTAATTAATAATTTAGATCGTCACTTTATTTTCTATTTAGTTACTTTATTAGAAAAAGTATTATAAGTATAATTTTCTAAAAAAGCACCACAATAAGAATAGAATTGGAGTGAAGTAGTTGAAATCTACAGGTGTTACAAGAAGAATTGATGAACTTGGAAGAATTGTTATTCCCAAAGAAATTAGACGTAATTTAGGTATTAGAGATGGGGAAACATTAGAAATATATACAAGTGAGGAAGGAATATTTTTACAAAAACATTCTATTTTACATAATTATGCTGAAATAGGAACTAAGTTATGTGAAATAATTAGTTCTGTTTTAAACATCGAAATTATTTTAACTGATCGGGAAAAAGTTATTTCTTCAACTCATAATAATCACATAATAGGTAAAAATATTCCTCCTGAATTTATTAAACTTATTGATGGAAGAGAAACTTTAAATAGTGAATTTGAAATGGCTGTTAATATTGATACTGAACAAATAAAAGGTTATTTTAATATTTGTCCTATTATCTCTTCCATTGATTCATTAGGTTTAGTTATCATTGTTAATAATAAACCAAATAATATGCAAGATATAGCTAAATTAATAGCTAAAATTATGGCTGAAAAATTAGATATATATTAATTTTCTAAATTATAGACAAATTTTTCATAATATAGTAATATTATATTAGAAAGAAGGTTTATGATGAAAAAAGGTTATATTGTTTTAGGAGTAATTGGCGCCATTATTTTACTTGGTGTTATCTATGGTGTATCAACTTATAATAGTTTAGTTAGTTTAAAAGAAACAGTTGATGCTGATGTTAGTGAAATAGATAATCAATTAGAAAGAAGAGCTGATTTAATTCCTAATTTAGTTAATACTGTTAAAGGTTATATGAAACATGAAGAAGATGTTATAGCAAGTGTAACAGAAGCTCGGGCAAATTTAGTTGGAGCTAGCAATATTAAAGATAAAGCTGAAGCTAATGAAAAGTTAGATCAAGCTCTTAATGCTTTACTTGTTATTGTTGAAAATTATCCTGAACTTAAAGCTAATGAAAATTTTATTAATTTACAAGATGAATTAGCGGGTACAGAAAATAGAATTAGTAATGCCCGACGTAATTATAATGAAGATGTAAAAAAATATAATCAAAGTATTAAACATTTTCCTAAAAATATTATAGCTAATATGTTTAATTATGATGAAGCTGAATATTTTGAAGCTGATGAAAGTAAAAAAGATGTTCCAAATGTAGATTTTAATTAAAAATCTATATCTTTTTTAATTAAGGTGATAATTTTGAAAAAAATATTGATTATATTACTTTTATTATTTGTTTTTCTTTTAGAACCTAAAGCTTTAGTTAAACCAACAAAAGAATTTTATGTTAATGATTATGCTAATATATTAAGTAATGAAACAGAAGAATTTATTATTAATCATTCCCAAAGTTTAGAAGCTAAAACTAAGGCTCAAATTGTTGTTGTAACTGTTCTTAATTTAGAAGGAGAGAATTTGGAAACTTATGCTAATAAATTATTTAATGAATTTGGTATAGGTGATGCTAAAGAAAATAATGGTTTATTACTTTTACTAGCATTAGATGAAAGGTTATTTAGAGTTGAAGTTGGTTATGGTTTAGAAGGAATATTACCTGATGGTTTAACAGGTCGTTATCAAGATGATTATATTATTCCTTATTTAAAAGAAAATAAATGGGATGAAGGAATTAAAAATGGTTATTCTGCCTTTTATAAAAAAATATGTGAAGAATATAATATAGATGCTGATGATATAGTTGTTCAGCAAAATGATAATGAGAATATTGGTGAATTATTTTTTGTAATTCTTTATTCTATTATGTTTTATGGTTTTATCTTAGGTCATAACTTTTATTTAGCTAAAAAAAATAAAAGATATTTTCCTTCAATTATTATGAGTATAATTAACATTTTAATTTATGTTTTAATTTTCTTTAGTAAATATCAAAGTTTTATTATGCTTTGGGTTATATCCGAATTAATTCTATTTTTTATTGGTATAAATAGTCATAATATTAAAAATGGGGGAAGTGGGATTTACTTTGGAGGTTCTGGTGGCTTTGGAGGATCATCTGGAGGAGGCTTCTCAGGGGGAGGAGGATCATCCGGAGGAGGAGGTTCTTCCCGTGGTTTTTAGCCTCTTGCACAAATAAAAACTTTATGCTAAACTAAATTATAAGTTGACAGAGAAAAAGAGAAAATAATTTTATTTCTTTTCTAGAGAGTTAATGGTTGGTGAAAATTAACAAGAAAAAAATTATGGATGGGCTTTGGAGTTAACTAGCTAAATGAGCTTTATAACATTAAAGAGCATGATTTATCATGAAATAAGGTGGTACCGCGGATTTAATTCGTCCTTATCTTATTTCATGATTTTTATTTGGGAGGTGATAATTTGGTTAAAGCCATAATATTTGATTTAGATAATACCTTAATTGATTGGAAAGATGAATATATTAATTCATTAAAATATGTTTTAAAAGATTATCATTTAAGTAATGATTCTATTTTAAAAATAGATGATATTTTAAATAATTTAGAAAAGATAGATGAAAAATTAAATATTAATAAAGTAATAAATTATATTAATAAGACTTTAAATTTAAAATTAACTTCTAATTTTTTAGAAGAATTAATTATAAAACAAGGTAAATGTTATGAAGATGATCTTGTTCTTAGAGAAACAATTAAATATTTATCTTCAAAATATGATTTATATGTGATGAGTAATTGGTTTACAAAGACTCAAAAAATACGTTTAGCTAATTTAAAAATATTAGAATATTTTAAGGATATTAAAGGGGCAGATCAAAATTATTATAAACCAGATAAAAGAGCATATGAATTTATTTTAACTAAATATAAACCTGAAGAATGTCTTTTTATTGGCGATGATTTAGAAATTGATATTAAACCAGCTTTAGAACTTGGAATGCAAGTTATTTGGAAAACAAAAGAAAATAGTTTAGAATATCAAACTATTAAAGAAATAAAAGAATTAAAAAATATATTATAAAGAAAGAGGAATGAATAATGAATAAAAAATTTTATATTAGTACAGCCATAGCATATACTTCTGCTAAACCGCATATAGGTAATACTTATGAAATTGTCTTAGCGGATGCTATAGCTCGTTTTAAAAGATTAGATGGATATGATGTTTATTTTCAAACAGGAACAGATGAACATGGTGAAAAAATTGAACAAAAAGCCAAGGATGAAGGAATATTACCTCAAGAATATGTTGATCATATCGCGGGTCAAATTAAAGATATTTGGGATTTAATGAATACTAGTTATGATAAATTTGTTCGAACTACTAATAAAGAACATGAAAAAGTAGTTCAAAAAATATTTACCAAATTATATGAACAAGGAGATATTTATAAAGGAGAATATAAAGGATTATATTGTGTTCCTTGTGAATCATTTTGGACTAGTTCAGCCCTTGTGGATGGTAAATGTCCTGACTGTGGAAGAGAAGTAAAAGAAGCAACCGAAGAAGCTTATTTTTTCAAGATGAGTAAATATTCAAAATGGTTAGAAGAATATATTGAAAGTCATCCTCATTTTATTGAACCAGAAGCGAGAAAAAATGAAATAATGAATAATTTTATTAAACCTGGTTTACAAGATTTATGTGTATCAAGAACTAGTTTTAAATGGGGGATACCGGTTACTTTTGATTCTGATCATGTTATTTATGTTTGGATTGATGCCTTATCCAACTATATTACTTTTTTAGGATATGATCCAGATGGAAGTAGTGAAAAATTTAACCAATATTGGCCTTGTGATATTCATTTAATTGGCAAAGATATTTTACGTTTTCACACAATCTATTGGCCAATTATTCTTCATGCTTTAGGTTTAGAATTACCAAAGCAAATCTTTGGCCATCCTTGGTTATTATTTGGTAGTGATAAAATGAGTAAAAGTAAAGGAAATATTGTTTATGCTGATGATTTAGTAAAAGAATTTGGTGTTGATGCGGTTAGATATTATATGCTTCATGAAATGCCTTTTGCATCAGATGGAACCTTTACCAGAGAATTATTAATTGAAAGTATTAATAGTAATTTAGCTAATACTTTAGGAAATTTAGTTAATAGAACCATTGGTATGGCCGAAAAATATTTTACTGGTGTTATAACAAATGCTGAAGAAAAAGAAAGTATTGATGAAGAATTTAAAAATTATATCATGGATAAAAAAGAAAAAGTTTTTGCTTCAATAGATACTTTCCATGTAGCTGATGCCTTAGATTTTACTTTTGATATTTTTAGAAGAGCTAACAAATATATTGATGAAACATCTCCTTGGGTTTTAGCTAAAGATTCTTCCAAAGAAAATCGTTTAAAAACGGTTTTATATAACTTAATGGAAGCTATAAGAATAGGCACTGTTCTTTTACAAGCTTTCTTGCCAGATACAGCTAAAAAAATATTTTATCAAATTAATACAGAAGAAACATCTTTTGCTTCCATAAATGAATTTGGAAAATATAAAAGTGGCACAAAAACTAATCCTAAAGAAGTTTTATTTAACCGAATCGAGGAAAAAGAATGTTAATAGATACCCATGCGCATATCTATCAAGAATATTATGTTGATAAGTCACTAGTTATCAACAATGCTTTAAAAAATAATGTTAAGTTAATAATTAACAATGGAGTAGATTATAAAACTAATAAAGAAGTTTTAGAAAATTTAAATGAATATGTCTATGGAGCTATAGGAATTCATCCTGAAAATGTTTTAGAATATCAAGAAGAAGATTTAAAATTTATCGAAGAAAACCTTGGTAACCCTCATATCGTGGCTATTGGTGAGATTGGTTTAGATTATCATTATGGTAAAGAAAATAGAGAAAAACAAATAATTCTTTTTGAAAAACAATTAGAATTAGCCCAGAAATATCATATGCCCGTTATTGTCCATAGCAGAGATGCTACTTTAGATACAATTAATTCTTTAAAAAAATATCATGTGAAAGGAATAATTCATTCTTTCTCAGGAAGTTTAGAAACAGCCCAAATATATCTTAAAATGGGATTCCTTCTTGGTGTAAATGGAGTAGTAACCTTTAAAAATGCCCATTTAAAAGATGTTTTAAAAGAATTACCTTTAACAAGTCTTGTTCTTGAAACAGATAGTCCTTATTTAACACCTGAACCCTTTCGGGGGAAAACAAATGAACCAGCAAATGTTTATTATGTAGCTAAGTTTCTAAGTGCTTATTTAAATATTCCTTTAGAACAATTAGAAGAAGTAACTAGTGCTAATGCTTTAGAGCTTTTTGACAGAATAAGATCGGATATGCTATAATTGATTTACCAAGATGAGGTGGATAAAATGCGAAAGATTATTAGTTATTCTCTTCGTTTAACAATATTAATTTTAATCTTGTTTTGTTCAAAATCAACGACAAACGCTTTTGAAGCTAAAGTAGAAAATAATAATATTAATAAAACTATTAATTTAAATACGATGGCTATTAAAGTTATCGAAGCTAATGCTTTAGCTAAATTTACCGCGAAAGATACTTTCACGGGTGATTTAACTGGTTATGCCTATAATTGTCCTTTGTGCAATGGGACCCTAGCTTGTTTACCTAATTATAATATTAAAGATGGAACAACAACTTATAATGATGAAGACTATGGCCAAGTGTTTATCGTGGCATCTAGTAAAAATTTATCATGTGGATCTATTTTAAGATTTAAAAGTGATCGAATTATTGAAGGCCAAGATGTACTAGCTATTGTTCTTGACCGAGGGGTAGGAGGATCTTCTCTTGATTTATTAACCCCATCAGAAGAATATGCTTCTAAATACATTGGTCGTTCAAGTATAACATATGATGTTTTAAGAAGTGGATGGAATAGAGATTGAAAGCAAAAAAAAGATATGGCCAAAATTTTTTAATTGATTCTTATTACATTAATAGAATTATTGAAACTATTAATGTTTTTTCTAATGATTTAATAATAGAAATAGGACCTGGAAAAGGAGCTTTAACCAAACTTTTAAAAGAAAAGAAAGTGGAATTAAGAGCTTATGAAATAGATTTAGATTTAAAACCTATTTTAGATCCCTTAAATGATGAATTAACCCATATTTATTATCAAGATTTTTTACAAGTAAAAGATTTTCCTTTAGATCGTAATATTATTATTGTAGGTAATTTACCATATTATATAACAACACCTATTTTAGAACATATTATAGATGAGAATATTAATCCTAAAAAAATTATTATCATGGTCCAAAAAGAAGTTGCTGATCGTTTCCTAGCTCAACCTCATACCAAAGAATATGGTTATTTTACGATTTGGTTAAATCACTTTTTTAAAACAGAAAAAATTGTTGATGTTCCTCCGAAAGCTTTTAATCCTCCTCCAAAAGTTACCAGTACAATTTTAAAACTAACTCGTAAATCTTTACCAGATATAGATTTAAAAAAATATCAAAAATTATTACAAGATAGTTTTAAACAAAAAAGAAAAACTTTAAAAAATAATTTAAGTAATTATGATTGGTTAAAGATAAAAGAAGTATTAGATAGTTTTAATTTAAAAGAAAATGTAAGAGCTGAAGAATTAAGGGAAGAAGTATATTTAGCTATCTTAAATAAAATGGAGTAAGAGATGAAAAAAGAGTATTTAAAATATTATTTAATTATTTTTTTAGTAACAATTATGGTAGGTTTTCCTTTATTTAGGTTAAATATGTTAGATGGTCATGATGCTGCTTTTCATTTATATCGTCTTAATTCTTTAAAACTGGCTATTTTAGATAAACAATTAGTTCCCGTGGTTAATCCTTATATGTTAGGAAATCTTGGCTATGGAGCAAATTTATTTTATGCTCCTTTAACCTCGGTTGTTATTAATATTATAGCTTTATTTACACCAAGCTTGGGTTTAGCTACCAATTTATTTATTTTCTTAACTCTTTTTTTATCAGGCTTATTTATGTTTAAATTTGTTTTAACAATAACAAATAAACCTCTTTTAAGTCTTTTAGCTAGTCTCGGCTATATTGTTTTTCCTTATCATTTATTTGATATTTATACTCGAATGAGTCTTGGAGAAATAGCTTCTTTTGTTTTTATCCCCTTAGTATTTCGGGGAATATATAATATTGTTAATCATGAAAAGGGTTGGTTAGATTTAACTCTTGGTACCGCGGGTTTATTTTTATCGCACTCTCTTAGTACTTTACTCGTGGCCATTTTTGCCTTCTTTTATACTCTTTCCTTTACGAAAAAAGTATTTAAAAAACCCGTGATAAAATTACTTATTCTTAGTTTAAGTTTAAGCCTTGTTTTAAGTTTACCAGTTCTTGTTAGTTTAATTGATACCAAAATAACTAGTGATTATATGGTTTATGATCATACTTATATGAAGACAAATGGGATGGATATGGAAAGTCGGGGTATTAATATTTTGGCTAAATCAACTGATAAACCAGTTAAAATAGCTAGAATAGCTTGCATAGAATTAATTCTTTTATTTCCTTTTCTATTTATTAAAAAGGATAAAGTTTATTCTACGATTTATCTTTTAACTACTTTATCATTAATTCTATCTTTAAATATTATACCTTGGCATTATTTACCTAATATCTTTTCTATGTTTCAATATCCTTTTCGGTTCTTGCAAATGACGAGTTTTTTCCTTCCCATTTTAATTTGTTTAGCTTGGGAAAATTTAATTAACAATAATAAATTATTTATTCTTCTTCCTTTAATAATGTTTGTACCTGGTGTAATATCTAATTTAAAACTAACGGAAGAAAGAAAAGTATTACAAGAAAATTATCATTATGATTTATTACTTCGTGGTGATATTGTAAGAAGCCGTGGCTCGGCAAGTAGTGAGTATTTACCACGTCAGGCTATCTATGCCTATGATTATTTAAAAAATAGAAATGATATTGAAGTATTAAAAGGAGATGCTATAATTACTAATTATGATAAAAAAGGAAGTCATCTTACTTTTAAAGTAAAAGTAAATAAGGCGTCTTTAATTGAACTTCCTTTTATTTATTATCCAGGTTATAAAGTAAAAATTAATCAAAAAAGGATTAAGAATTATGAAAGCGTGCATGGTCTTTTAGCTCTTGATTTAGATGAAGGAACATATGAAGTAACAACTCATTATGAAGGACCAATTGTTTTATTTATAGCCTACCTTATATCTTTTTCAACCTTTATAATTTTAATTAAAAAACATCGAGCTTGATAAGCTCTTTTTTAGTTCTATGTTCTATGCTAAGATAGAAATGGTGATGCAAATGGATTATGAAAAAATAGCTAATTTTATCCAAAGTAACCGAAGGAAAATGGGGTTAACCCAAGAAGAACTCGCGGATTTAATTCCCATTGGCCGTGGTGCAGTCAGTAAATGGGAAAGAGCTATAACTATCCCAGATCCTTTAGTTTTATTAAAATTAAGTGAAATATTTAATGTTAGTATTAATGAAATATTATTAGGTGAAAAAATAAATAATCATAATAAAGAAGAACTTAATAAAATAACACTAAGTCTTTTTAATAGTATTAATAATAGTAAAAAAAGAATTAAAATATTATTAATAAGTATCTTAATTATCTTATTTTTATTTTTTAGTTATTATTTTTTTAATTCTTATAAACAAGTTAAAATATATACAATTAATACAAATAACGATTATTTTAAAATAGAAGATGCGTTATTTATTTATACAAGAAATAAAAGTTATTTTAAAATAGGTAAATTACATATTAATAATAATTCTGTCATTATGACTAATGTTGGTATTTATTATAAAGATCAAGATCAAAAAGAACATTTATTATTTAGTATAAATGGGGATGAAGATATCGTTTATGTTGATTTAAATAATAAAATATTTAAGAAAAAAAATTTAAAACAAATATTAAATAATATGTATATAAGATTAATTTATAATGAAGTATTAGAAAAATCATTTAAATTATATTTAGAAGAAGATTATATTAATAAAGAATTATTTAATAAAGTTAATAATCAAAATATAGAATTTAAAGATTTATTTTTAATGAATAAAGAATATTATATAAATTATATTAAAACTAAATTATATCAAAATAAAAATAATTGTTTTTATCAAGATCAAGATTTTAAATTTAATTATTTAAATAATTATATTGAATTAATAAATAAGGAAGAAAAATGGCAATATGATGTAATAAATAATAAGTTATTATTAGAAAAGAATAATAAAATAAAAGAATGTTCTAATAATTGTTCTAATTATTTTTATATAAAATTAGAAGAAGCTTTAACTTAAGATGAGCTTATAAAGTCCTTTCTTTTTTTAATATTAAAGATTAATCTAAAGTTAGGAAAGGAGGGATATATTTGAAAAAAGGAATTATTATTACCATTATTATTTTAATTATAAGTATTTCAATAGGTTATATTTTCTTAAAGAAAAAAGATTATAATCCAGGTTATACTGTTTATGAAAAGAAAGCTAGTATAGTTAAAGATGATGGTTGGTATTATTATTTTTATTTAAATGGCGTAAAAGAAAATAATCAAGGAGAAGTAAAAGATATTAATTATTTCTTTGATGCTATTAATTTAAAATATGAAACTTTACCTGAATATGGTTATATGGATGAAACAATTAATGAAAATGATGAAAAGGTTAAAATATTTAGACCAAGTTATCCATCTTTAAGTAATTCTTTAAAAGAAAAAGATGGTATTAAAGAAAGTGAAGAAATATTAATGATAGATAATTATTTTGATCAAAAGAATTTTACCCATTCTATTACTATTAATGATCTAAGTGATTTAAAAGTTTATAATTTTGATAAAGAATTAATTGTGGAATTATTTAATAAAATGATTGAAAAAGAATATTCTTCTCATATAACACATTTTACTGTTTATCAGGGTGAATATAGGCATGATGAAGAAAAAGATGGGTATATGTGGCATACAAGTGTCTTACCATTTCGAACAGGTTTAGATGCTGTTTATATTGATATTATTTATCATAATCAAACTTATTTATCAGATTTAATTAAAGAAAATAAAGCTAATGCTAAACAAAGAGAAATATATGAAAATATAGAAAAAATAGAAAAATATATTATTAGTAATCAAACCGTGGAATTAGAAGATACTTTTAAAGAATTAAGTAATAATAAAGATTACCAAAGATTATTTAAAATATTAGCTACATATGATGATGGATGGATAGACTAAAGAAAATAACTATGTTATAATTTAGTCAAGGTGGTAAAGAAATGAATAAAGTTTTAAAAATAGTTCTTATATCGATAAGTGTTATTGTTTTAGTTATTGCTCTTGATACAATTGGCGCAAAAGTTTTTAATCATAGTCCTATTATAAGTATTAGAAAAAATATAGATGGAGGAACAACTGATTATCTTAAATCAGGCCTATTTGTTAATTATTATCATTGTGTTAATGGCGAAGAAAAAACCGTTTATAAAAAGACTAAATATTCTTGTCCATTGGAAGAAAAAGCTGATTCATCTTTAGATAATATCTATCGTAATTCTTTGCTAGAATATGATATTCACAAACTATCAAATGATTATACTTTTAATGATGCTAAAGATGATAATTATTTAGCTATTGGTCATGATAATATTTATAATGAAAATAATATTAATATTTTCTTAGAAAATTATCAAAAACAAAAAGATGCTTTTTTAAGAATAGCTAATGTAACAATTGAAGGAGATTTAATTCTAACTGATTTAATTTATAATTCTCAAGAAGATTTAATTTATGTTGTAATTGATAATACCAGAGATACTTTTAGTAAAGGAGAAATATCTTTTAAAACATATCAAAATCTTAAAGTAAATGATACAAACTGGGTTTTAACTAATGATAATGATAGTTATACAATTGATTCTCTTTATAAAAATATAGCTTGTTATAAAGAACAAGTTGGTGCTTATGTTACAAGTGAAAAAATAGTTCCTGAAGAAATAAGTATTGAAAAATTAGTTAAAGATGATTTAAAAAATATTAAATATTCTTATGGTTTAAAAAATTCATTAGGACATATAGCTTTAATTGTTAATTCTCCTAATAAAGCAACAATGAAAGAAATAGAAGAAGTTTTAAATAAAAAATATAGTGATTTAAAAAAAGTAGAATTAAATGATAATTTTTATATATATGTTTTTAATGGAGATTCTAAGTTAGATTTAAGTAATTTGAATAATGCTTGTTAGAAAAATGCAAACTATAAAAGGTTTGCATTTTTAAGACTTAGCAACTAAATAGAGACAAAAAACAACTTAAAAGTGGTAGAATGCAACCAGTAGAAAGTTATAAAATATGGGCAAGAAAGAAGGAATAATATTGTGAATAATCAATTCGCGGAGAATTTAAAAAAAATAAGAAAGGATCATCATTTATCCCAAGAAGATCTTGCTAGTGAACTTAATGTTTCAAGACAAGCTATATCCAAATGGGAATCATCTTTAGCTTATCCTGAGATGGATAAAATTATTGCTTTATGTGATAAATTTAATTTAAATATTGATGATTTATTACATCATGATATAAATGAAATAAAAAAAGAAGAAGAGGGAAAGAAGAAAGTAAATAAATTTATTGATGATTTTTTAAATTTTATTACTGATACTGTTAATTTATTTAGTAATATGGATTTTAAAAGAAAAATTAAATGTTTAATAGAACAAATAATTATTATTACATTATTAATTATTTGTTCTAATATTATCGTTTATTTTAGTGATTATATCTTTAATAATATATTTAGTTTTTTACCTCATTTTAAAATAAGTTTATTTATGTCTAGTTTATTTAATATAATCTCTATTATAATATGTGTTATATTTTCTCTTATTATCTTTATTCATGTCTTTAAAACAAGATATTTAGATTATTATAATAAGTATAAAAAAGAAATTAATTTAAATAATAATACTAATAAAGTAGTATTTAAAGATAAAGAAGAAAATATTATTATTAGAGATCCTAAACATAGTGAATATCGTTTTATTAATGGTTTATTAAAATTCTTTATATTTCTTATAAAATTATTTTCTTTAATGATAGCTATATTTATTAGTTTTATAATTATTCTTTTATTTATTTGTTTAATAGTATCTTTTTTACTATATAAAACTAAGTTATTTTTTCTAGGTTTAATATTAGCTATTATATCTTCTATTGTTTTAATAACTATTATCTTTTTACTAATATTAAATTTTATTTTTAATAGAGAAAATGATAAAAAGAAAATGATTTGGAGTATTATCTTTTCTCTTGGTTTATTTGGCATTGGCTTAGGTTTTATATTTGTTGGTTCTTTAAATTTTGAAATGTTAAGTAATCCTAAAGAATTATATAGAACTAAAACAAGTGAATATGTAATGCAAGATGATTTATTTCTTTTAATAGGAAATGTTAATTATATTGAAAAAGATATTCCTAATATTGAAATAACATATGAGTATAATAAATATTATGATTTAATTGAATATAAGGATAAAGGAATAGATGTCTGGTTAGAATTAAATAATCCTTTTCCATTAATAAAAGAAGTTATTAAATATTTAAATAATAATAAAGTAATCAATTTTACAAATAATATAACAATTAATGTTTATGCTTCAAAAGAAAATATTGCTATCTTAAAAAATAATTGGAATAGATATATTAATAATTTAGATGAAATAGGAATAATGCAAGAAAATTATGAGAATAGGATTCAAGAATTAGAAGAACTTAATTATATATATCAAGAACAATTAGAAGAATATCGAGAATTATTAGATAGATAAACTATAGTGAAAAATTTTACTAAATATATAAAAATATTTCAGTATAATTATGCTAGATGAAGCAGAAAATGATTAAAAGAGAACATTATTTAAAACAAATAAGAGAATTTTATGATTCAGATTTAATTAAGATAATAACAGGCATAAGAAGATGTGATAAATCAGTTGTTTTAGAACAAATAATGACAGAAATAAAAAAGAAAAGTAAAAATATTATTTATCTTAATTTTGAAGATAAAAGAAATTTTAATACTATTAATACTAGTGATTTATTAATTCAATATGTAGATAAACATAAAGATAATAAGAGTAAATGTTATATTTTTCTTGATGAAATTCAAACTTTAGATAATTGGCAAGATGCTTGTAAAACTTTAAGATTAGATAATAATTCTCTTTTTATAACTGGTTCTAATTCGAAATTATTATCTAAAGAATTTACTAAAGAATTAAGTGGAAGATATGTATCTTTTCAAATAAGACCATTTGTTTATAAAGAAATAAATGAATATATGAAAGAATTAAAAAAAGAATGTAGTATAACAGACTATCTTATCTGGGGAGGTTTTCCAAAAAGATTTGAATTTTCAAGTACAGATGCCCAAATAAAATATTTAAATGATTTAGATAATACAATTGTTATAAATGATTTAATAAATCGTTATAAAATAAAAAAAGTAGCTTTATTTAAAAGTTTTGTTAATTATGTATTAAGATCTAATAGTAGGATTTTTTCAGCTAAATCTATTCATGATTATATAAAGGATAAAAATGAAAGTTGTTCTATTAATACGATTATGAAATATTTAAATTATTTGGAAGAAGCATATATTATAGAAAGAGTAAAACAATATTCTTCTAAAGTAAATAGAGAATTAAATTATTATTATAAAATATATAATGAAGATGTTAGTTTTAATTCTTTAAGATGTATAGATAATCATTATGATATATCACATAATTTAGAAAATATAGTTTATAATGAATTAATTTATATGGGATATGATTTAAAAGTATTTATTAATAATGGAAAAGAAATAGATTTTATAGCTTCTAAAAATAATAAAACATATTATATTCAAGTAGCATACACTCTTAGTGAAGATAAGACATATAATAGAGAATTTAAAGCATTTAATAATTTAGATAATATAAATAAAAAGATAATTATTACAAATGATGATTTAGATTATTCTACTAGTTTAATAGAACATATTAAATTAAAAGATTTTTTACTTATGGAATCATTAGATTAAAGACAAATTAGTCTTTTTTTTCTTATTTAAGAATAAAATTTTTTAGGTGATTATTAATGGCTATTAAAAAAGGGGATTATGTAACAAGAAATAGTTATCATAATGATACAGTATTTAAAGTAATAAATATTCATGATGGAAAATGCTATTTAAAAGGAATGGAAGTAAGATTATATGCTGATAGTCCTGAAGATGATTTAGAATTAGTAGATAATTTTACTATAGAAGATAATATTGATGATTTAGATATTAAAGAAGAATTATTAAGTAGGGCAGATTTTTTCTATTTGCCTCCTCGTATTATGCAAATAGATGGCGATTCGGAGTACATGGAAAGATGTCTTAAATTTTATAAAAAAAATGGCATCATGGCCATTGGAAAGAAAATAAGTGAAAAACATATTGCCGAACAAATTAAAGGTTTATTATTAGAATATAAACCAGATATTTTAGTTATAACGGGGCATGATGCTTATTATGCTAAAAAAGGTAATATTGAAGATTTAGCTAATTATAAAAATTCTGAAAATTTTGTTAAAGCAGTAAGAGAAGCAAGAAAAGTAGAAAAAAGTCATGAAAAGTTAGTCATTATTGCAGGAGCTTGTCAAAGTAATTATGAAGAATTAATAAAGGCTGGAGCTAATTTTGCTTCCAGTCCTAAAAGAGTAAATATTCATGCTTTAGATCCCGCGATTATCGCTTCAACCATTGCTTTAACTGAACGTAATAAAGAAATAGATTTAGTTGAACTTCTTAATAAAACAAAATATAAAGAAGAAGGTATGGGTGGTATTATTTGTAATGGTTTAATGTATGTTGGTTATCCTAGGTAAATTTTTCTTTTTTAAAGATAAAGTATAACCTTTGTTAAAGGCATCATCTATATTATTATTTAATTCATCTAGATAATCTTCATCAACTTCAATATGTTTATAATCATTTTCTTGTTCTTTAATAGGTAATTCTTTGGTTTCTTCTTTTAACTTGGCTAAAGTTTCTTCTTCATTTAATTTTCTTGCTTTTAAATATTCTAATGCTTTATCAAATCCTGCAACCTTTTTTTTACTTCTTTTGTATGTTATATTTTTTACTAACATACCTATTACACCAAAGGGAATGCATAAAACTATTGAATTGGCAAAGGTATAACATAAAGCATAATAAGTTTGTAAAGATATATTTGTTATATGCAAGAAATTAAGAATATTGCGCATACAAATATCAGCAAAACAACCAGTTTTTACTGGAAAAAGAAATTCTGAACTATAAAATTTAAAAATTAAAATAGGCATACCTACAATAAGAAATAAACATAATAAATTAACAAATATATTTAACCCTTTACTTGTTATAGTATTTTTCTTTTCTTTTTCAATATCTTTAATATTATCATCAATAGTTTCAATTAAATTTTCTTGTTTAACAATATCATAAGTATTATTACATAAGTTTTGAGCATATTTTTCTCCTTGTTTATTTTTTAAGTCTCTAATCAACTAAAGTGCTGATGAAACTATAGAAAATAAAGAAATAATATGATAAAATAAAGAAGCTAGATA
>CANRDD010000002.1 GCA_947629305.1 uncultured Bacilli bacterium
GAACTGGCAGACGCGCTAGACTTAGGATCTAGTGGATTAATCCGTGGGGGTTCAAGTCCCTTCAGGTGCACCAAATTAGTTAATTTATTCCTTATGTTTAAGGAATTTTTTTATTAATTATTTTTAAAATTACGATGAGAATAAATAGAGTTATTTATTCTTTTTTAATGTTTTTGTGTAAAATTGTGTAAAATTTATAAGAAATTTAAAGGAAATTGACCACCTTTCGGATTATATAGATATGAAGGGAGGTGAAGACTATGCAAAAAATATGGCATGATTATAAAGTGATCATTATGGCTTGCCTTGGTTCTGCACTTATTGTTTTGATGGGTTTTGGTATTTGTTCTTATGCTAGCAAAGATGAAGAAAAGATTACTAATAATACAGAAAAACTATCTTTTAGTGAACAAAATATAGAAGAAGAAAGTAAAGTTCAAGAAGAAAAGGTTCTTGATAGCTTTTATGTTGAAGTTAAAGGGCAAGTAGTTAACCCTGGTGTTTATTCTGTAAACAAAGGGCAAATCATTAATGATTTAATTAATCTTGCTGGAGGTTTTAATGATAAGGCTTATACGGATAATATTAATTTAAGTTATGAATTATCAAAAGAAATGGTCGTTTATGTTTATGAAAAGAATGCGGCAACACCTAAGGTGGTAAAAGCTAAAACGACAACTTCTAGTGGATCTTCTATCGAACCTGAAAAAGAGCCTGAAAAAACATTAGAGCAAACTAAAACTTGTCAAAGCTCTAGCTATGTTATTGAAAATTGCCTCGAAGAAGGGGAAAGTATTATTGAAACTACTATTTCGCCTGATTATGCAAGTAGCAATAATACGGAAGAAAGCACAGCTAAAGAAGACTTACCAGCCGAAGAAAGTAGTAAAAATAATGAGCCATGTGTTGAACCAGAAATTCATGTTTTAGATAATTTTCCAGAAGACCTTTTTAAGGCGCAAAGTAAAGCTTTAGTTAATATTAATGAAGCTAGTCAAGACCAATTAATGACCTTAAGTGGCATTGGTCAATCAAAAGCTTTAAAAATAATTGAATATCGAAATACACATGGACCATTTAAAACCATTTCCGAGATTAAAAATGTCTCAGGAATAGGAGATGCTGTATATGCCAAGATTAAAGCTTATATTACAGTTTAATGCCAAGTTTATTATTTTACTATTATTTTTAATGGTTTATATCATAATTCAAACTAAAATAATAACTTATCATTCAAAACTTGATCCTGCATCACCTATTTTAAAGGGAACTTTAGTTAATTATAGTATCGATGGAGATACTTTAAAAATGTTAATAAAGAGTAAAGAAAAAGTATATGCAACTTATTATTTGAATAGTTCTAAAGAAAAGGAGGAAATATTAAATAAACTTAAATTAGGTTCTTTTATAACTTTAACCGGTAGTTATAAAGAACCTTTAAATAATACTATTCCTAATACTTTTAATTATAAAAAATATTTATATTATAATAAAATGTTTTATACTTTTAATGTTAATAGTTATCAAATAAAAAATAAAAATAATATATTCTATAATATAAAGGATTTTATTCTAAAAAGAATATATAATATGTCTTATAAAGAATATTTATTAATCTTTATTTTAGGAGATAAGTCTTTGATACCAAGTGAAGAATATAATAATTATATTACAAATGGGACAGCTCACCTTCTTGCTATCTCTGGAATGCATATAGGTCTTTTAATTGGTGTACTTAATTTTCTTTTAAAGTTTTTAAAAGAAAATATAAGATTTATCATTATTATCTTAATATTAGCTTTCTTTGCTCTTTTAACTGGTTTTAGTGCATCCGTCTTAAGAGTTATTATCTTCTATATTTTAAGTCATTTAAATAAACAATTTAATTTTAATTTAAGTAGTATGGAAATCTTATTTCTAACGGCATTTATTTTGCTCATTTATAATCCTTTTTATATCTTTAATTATGGTTTTTTATATTCGATAATTACCACGATGGGAATAATTTATTATAAAGATAAAATAAAGGGAAATTATTTTAAAAAATTACTTATTTTAAGTTTAATAGCTTTTTTATTTAGTTTACCTATTACTGCTACTTTAAATTATGAAATTAATTTAATGAGTCCTCTTATTAATTTAATATTTGTCCCATTCGTATCATTTTGTATATACCCTTTATCTTTAATAAGCTTAATTATTCCGAATAATCTTTGGCCATTCGCGGTTAAATGCCTTATATTATTAAATAAAATAAATATAAATCTTTGCATAATTATTCCGCGCTTAAACTTATTCTTAATTAGCGTTTATTATTTTATTCTAATAATTGGTAAAAATAAAAATTATTTCTTTCTTTCATTAATATTTATCCTAGGCATAGCAAAATTAATGGTTAAATTAGATCCTAATTATTATGTTTATTTTTTGGATGTTGGGCAAGGGGATTGCACAGTATTAATTAGTCCTTATCAAAAAGAAGTTATCATGATCGATACAGGAGGTAAAACAACTTTTCCTAAAAGTTCTTGGCAAAATAGAAGTAAAACTTATCATATCTCTGACAATACCATTAAATTTTTAAAAAGTTTAGGTATAACTTCTATCGATTATTTAGTTTTAAGTCATGGTGATCAAGATCATGCTGGGGAAGCTTTAAATATTTTAGCTAATATAGATGTAGATAGTATTATTTTAAATGAAGGAGAATATAATGATTTAGAAAGAAAAATATTAGATTATCATCAAAATATTGGCAAAGAAATGAATTTAAAATATTTTCCTAATTATATTATTAAACATGAATTAAGAAATAATGAAAATGATAATAGTATAATTAATTTAATTAGAGTAGATAATTATAATTTTCTTTTTTTAGGAGATGTATCTAAAAAGGTTGAAGAAGAAATTTTAATTAAATATAAATTTAATTATGATTTTGTTAAAATAGCTCATCATGGATCAATGACAAGTACATCAGAAATGTTATTAGCCCAAGATTTTAAAGGCATTATATCAAGTGGGCGAAATAATAGGTATAATCATCCTTCGGAAAAAACGATTAAAGCATTAAATGAATCGGGTCATTCATATTATAATACTCAAGATGATGGTACTATTTTCTTTAAGATTAGAAATAGTGCCTATACCATTAAATGTTATAAACCATAAAATATAGTATACATTATATAATGTTTTAATAGATTAAGAGTTTAGCTAACTCTTTTTTTTTAAGATTTTTTTTGTTAAAATAATTTATATAAGGAGTAAATCATGAATATTTATGTCATAAGTGCAAATAGTTATCATTTAGTTGATTTAGAAATAAAGAAAATTATTAAAGATCAAGTACCTTTAGTTTTTAATTTAAATAGTTGTAGTATAGATGATTTATTAGAAGAAGCAAGTTATTTTGATCTAACAGGAGAACCTAAGTATTTAATCGCTAGTAATGCTGATTTTCTTTCTAGTAGTAAACTTAGTGATAAAGATGAAAATAAATTATTAAGTTATTTAAAAAATCCTAATTTAAATACCATTATTATTTTTACAACTTATGCTCCTATAGATAATAGAAGAAAAATAGTTAAGTTTATAAAAGATCAATATAAAGTAATTAATATACCAGCTTGGGATAAATTAAAAATGAAAGAAGAAGCAAGAAATTATTTAATAAATAAAGGATATAAAATAGATAATGATAGTATTAATTATATAGTTAATAATGTTTATAATAATATTGATATTTTATATAATGAATTAGATAAAATTATTCTTTATTATACTAATAAAAATAAAATTATATATTATAAAGATATTGAAAGTATTATAGGTAAAGAAATAGATAGTAATAATTATCATTTTATAAATGCGGTTATTGAAAAGAATTTAGAAGAAGCTTTAAGAATATGGAAGAATTTAAAAGTATATAAAGTAGATTCTTTAACATTAATTAATTTATTAGCACGAGAATATAGGTTAATGTATAATATTAAAGTTTTAGAAAAAAAGAATATAAGTTTAAATGAACTAGCTCATAATTTAAGTTTACAGGACTGGCAAATAAAAAAACTATATAATAATAGTTTAAAATATAGAAGGGAAGAATTACTTAAAAATCTTTATTTATTAGCTAATATGGATTTAAAAATAAAAAAAGGAGATAATGATAAAGATATTATCCTATATCCTTTTTTATTAGAAGTATGTGTTTAATCTTTTATTTTTAAAGTATTTTTAAAATTTAATTTAACTAATTCTTGTAATTTATCTTGGCCATATTTTTGATATATTTCTTTAGCAAAGGTATCAACATCTCTTCCTGCACCTTTAGGAACATTAGCCCCAAGTTCAGTGCTTAATTTAGCCATTTCCATTAAAAATATATAACGGCTAATAATAGATGCACAAGCAACTGCTAAAACGGCAACTTCAGCTCTAGGCATAAAGGTAATATTTTTAACTATTTGTTTATTATCTTTTAAATAATTATAATAATTTTTAGGAGGAGTAAATTGATCTACGACAATATAATCATAATTATCGACTTTATTAACCATACTAAGTAAGACCTTATTATGTAATAAAGCTTTAATTTTATTCATATTAATATTTTCATTATAATTATGATTATATTCTAAAGGACTT
This sequence comes from uncultured Bacilli bacterium, assembly GCA_947629305.1. Lineage (GTDB taxonomy): Bacteria > Bacillota_I > Bacilli_A > RF39 > UBA660 > Onthocola_B. The sequence goes on from CANRDD010000002.1 coordinate 4,648, forward strand.
AATATATATGAAGTATAGGGTATTTTCTTGATTAACAAGGGAGTAATCTCTTTTATTTTAGAATCAGTTAATTTTTTAGAATCAGTTACTTTTAAATCATGGAGAAATTCAACATCATTTTTCGTAACATAACAACTAGTGACCACGATAGGACCAAAGTAATCACCTGTGCCACATTCATCACTGCCAATGACATTATAATCATCATAATTCTTTTTAACTGGCTTTTTTTCCTTCTTCTCATCTATCTTTTGGTTATTATGTTTTTTTTCTAATTCTTTCCATATACTAGCTTCAATATCCGCGCTTAAGCCTTGAAACATGACTTTACCTGATTCATAAAGCGTAATGGTAACATCTTGATATTTAGCTTGAAAGACAGCATAGGGTGGAGTTTTTTCTAAACAATAATCCTTATAATATTTAATTAAACTAGGTTTTATATTATCACTTATTTTAAAAACTATAGTCATAAAGACACCTCTTTTTTTAAATATTTTAACATATTTATCTTTATTTTTCATCATCTTTATAATATAATTAAAATAGGAGTTGATTATAATGAGTGTAGCAGTTGATGTTGCTATTGTTGTGATTATTTTATTGTGTGGTTTATCAGGATTTAAGAAGGGAGTTATTAGATCGGCCGTTCAATTACTAGGAACAGCTTTAATTGTTTTTCTTGCGTATAAATTAAAAACACCTTTAGCTAATTATATCATGGGATTTATGCCTTTCTTACAATATAAAGGAGTCTTTTTAGGAATTAGTGCTATTAATATTTTAATGTATCAATTATATGCTTTTATTCTTATTTTTGTTATAGCTTATTGTATATTAAATATTATCATTAATGCTACAGGTATCATTGATAAATTATTAACTTTTAGTTTAGTATTTGCAATACCTGATAAAATCTTAGGTTTATTCTTAGGTTTATTAGATGGTGTTTTATTTGCCTTTTTATTAACTTTTGTAGCTTATCATATATCACCAACAGAAGAATATATTCATGATAGTACGATGGGAGTTGTCTTACTTGAACATACTCCATTTGTTTCCAATTATATGTCCAGTACAATTGTTTCTTTAAAAGAAATATCAAAATTAGCTCATAGTGTTAATGAAAATACGATCATTGATTCTATCAATGGTCAAGCTGTTCAAGATTTAATATTACATAAAATAATTACGAAAGAACAAGTGCAAAAATTACGGGATGATAATAAATTAATAATTAAAAATGTTATGTTTTCTTAAGGAGGTTTAAACGTGAAATATTTAGAAAAAGAAGAAGATTTTAAAGAATTAATTGGGCAAGAATCCCTTTTAGTGGATTTTTATGCCGACTGGTGTGGCCCTTGTCAAGCTATGGGAACAATTTTAGAAAAGGTTGATTTTATTGATGTCTTAAAAGTTAATACTGATAAGTTTCCAAATATAGCTTCTTCCTATGGAGTTATGAGTATTCCCACTTTAATCTTCTTTCAAAATGGGGAAGAAAAAAAGAAGTTAATTGGGCTTACATCTATAGATGATTTAAAAGCAGCTTATGAAAGTCTTAAATCATGAAATTTTTATTTAAAAGATTAGTTATTATTGTTATTATAGCTTTAATTCTTTCTTTAATTGTTGATTACTGTTTAGTTGTTTTAAGAAATACTGATCCTTTATTTATTGTTAAAGAAGAAAATAATACGAAATATGGTTTAATTTATAAAATAGTTTATGATGATAATAATGTAACATTTTATTTATTTAATATAAAATTAGAAGAAAAAAATAGACTTGATCAAGGAGATTGGTTTATTTTAGATAAAACAGGAAAAGACTGTAATCCTGTTAAGACATACTTTTATGAAGATGATAATTATCGATATTATTTTGACTGTGAAAGAAAATATTATATTAAATTAGGAGAAGTTGAATATACTTTAAAAAATGCTTTAGAAAATAAAATATTAACGATTGAAGAATTAGAAGACACTTATGTTAAATTTGCTAAAGAAGAAAAAAGCCCTAACAGTTAATTGTTAGGGTTTTTATGAGCCATCATACCAGCTTTTAAATAACTTCGAGCAAGTAGGCCAACACCTAGTTTAGTGCCTCCGTAGAATCTTACCACGACGAGTAAAGTATTATTAATATTATTTTTTTCTAAATAATTATATAAAGGTAATCCTCCTGTCCCGGATGGCTCTTTATCATCACTTTTACCCGCGGTATTAAATGCTTTATAGGCATAAACAATATGACTTGCTTTTTTATTACATTCTTTTAAGGAATTTAATATATCTTTTATTTCTTTTAAATCATCTATTTTGTAACAAAAACCTTTAAATTTAGATTTTTTTTCTTCAATTAATGAAGTTCCTAATAATTGCAAAATAATCACCTTTTTATCATTATACCTTAATTTTTCCGAAAATTATATGTTTTTTAGTGTATAATAAGTTTGGAAGTGAAGTCTGATGTTAGAAGAAAAGTTAAAAACAATCCCTCATTTACCTGGTAGTTATCAAATGCGTAATAAAAATAATGTTGTTATTTATGTTGGTAAAGCTAAAGATTTAAATAAAAGAGTTAATAGTTATTTTAAAGGTAATGTAACAGGTAAAACATTAAAATTAGTAGAAGAAATCGTTGATTTTACTTATATAACTACCGCGACAGAAAGCGAAGCTTTTCTTCTCGAAATAAATTTAATTAAAGAATATAATCCTAAATATAATATCTTACTTAAAGATGATAAAAGTTATCCTTACATTGAATATATTAATAAACCATATCCTAAATTAAAAGTATCAAGATATGTTCGTTTAAAAAAGAAAGATAATAAAACTTTATTTGGACCATATCCTAATTCTTATGCGGCTAGAAGAATTGTTAATTTAATCAATAGATTATATCCTTTAAAAAAGTGTGAAGGTAATCCAAAGAAGGTTTGTCTATATTATCATATTGGTGAATGTCTTGGTTATTGTCAAAAAAATATTGATGAAGTAAAACTAAAACAAATGGAAGATGATATCTTAGGATTCTTAAAGGGTAATGATAAAATATTAAAAGATAAAATATTAGAAAGAATTAATTATTTTAGTGAAGAATTAAATTTTGAAGCTGCTTTAGAATTAAAAAAAGAATTACAATATATATCTATTATTTTAGATAAACAAAAAGTTGATTTAAATGATTTTATTAATCGGGATATAATTGGTTTTTATTTTAATGAAGGTTTAGTATCCGTGGAAATTCTGTTTATTCGGGGAGGAAAAATAGTCGGGGGTAATAATGATAAATTTTATTTTATTAGTGATATTAATGATGAGGTTTGTTCTTATGTCTTAAAGTTTTATGAAAATCATGAAATACCAAAAGAAATTATTATTCCCGAAGAATTAAATCAAGATATTTTAGAAAATATTTTAAAGACCAGTATTTATGTTCCTTTGAAGGGGAAGAAAAGAAAATTATTAGAGATGGCTAAGACTAATGCGAGGGTAAGTTTAGAACAAGAAATAACGATTATTAAAAAGGATGAAAAAAGAAGTGTTTTAGCTAATGATGAATTAAAAGAATTATTAAATATGCCAGTTTTAGACCGAATTGATGCTTTTGATAACTCCAATTTATTTGGTAGTTATGCGGTAAGTGGAATGATTGTTTTTAAAAATGGGAAACCTCTTAAAAACCAATATAGGAAATATAAAGTTAGTGTCGATGTAAACGATGATTATCATACAATGAAAGAAGTTATTTATCGTCGTTACTACAGGGCTTTAATGGAAAAAAGTGAAATGCCGGAGCTTATTTTAGTTGATGGGGGAGAAAATCAAATTAGAGCTTGCCTAGAGGTTTTAAATGATTTACATCTATCTATCCGTGTCTGTGGGCTTAAAAAAGATGATCACCACCGAACTAATCAATTAATTGATGAAGACTTAAATTTAATTCCTATTCCTAAAAGTAGTGATATCTTCCATTACTTAACTAGAATCCAAGATGAGGTGCATCGTTATACAATTACTTATCATAAAACTTTAAGAGATAAAGGTTCTATTTCTAGTATTTTAGATAATATTGATGGGATAGGAAAGGTTAGAAAAAAAGCTTTAATTAAAAAATATGGAAGTCTTAAAAAAATAAAAGAAGCCCCTATAGAAGAATTAAAAGAAATACTTCCTGAAAATATCTCCATGAATCTATTAAATTACTTAAAAAATTATGATGAAAGTATAAAACAAAAAAAGCCTTAATTATTTTTCATAATAGACTTTTTATAGGGTTTTCTTTCATCAGTTTGATATAAAATATAATCAATACTTGTTTGATAATAATCAGCAAGTTTTTTTAATATTTCATCTGTAAGATTAGTTTGACCTGTTTCATAATAACTATATTTTCTTTGACTAATTCCCATTAATTGAGCTATTTCTTTTTGTAATATATCTTTATCTTCCCTTAATTCCTTTAATCTATTCATTGTTTATCACCTTATTCGTATTTTATTATAGATAAATTTTGTCTGTTGACATTTAGATAAATATTATCTATAATTGTTATTGTAGATAATATTTATCTATGAAAGAATGGTCATGATGAATAAATATTTTAAATTAGTAATAGTTATAATATTGATATTAATAGGGTTTATGTTTTTTAAGAATGATAATGAATATTTAGATCATAATTTAATTGAAAGCAAACTTGAAAGTAAAGTTGAAAGTAATATGTTATCTATTATGCTTGAAACGGGTGAAGAAACGGGACAATATGTTCAAACTTATAGTACAGAATGGCAAGATGAAGAATATGAATTTAACCCAGACTTATCAAAGTGTGAAAATGGTAGTAAATTAGAATGGAATGCTGAAAATAAATCGGTTGTTTTAAAAACTACAACAAGTGATAAATGTTATGTCTATTTTGATAAAAAGGCAAGTAAACCTTTAGAAATAGAAAATGTTGAAGTAGATAGTTCAAGTAATAATGTAAAACTTACAGTTAAAGCAACAGGAGGAACAGGAAAATATAGTTATTCTATTGATAGCAATACATGCACTGAATGTGATGAACCAGTAAGTGGCAGTTGCTCAAGTCAAGGTGATAAATTAGTTACAGATATAAAAGATAATATAATTACTATTAATAATCTACGTTTATGCACTGACCATAAATTAATTGTAAAAGTTCAAGATGAAAAAGGAAATAATGATACTTTTGAAGTTAAATTTTCTACGGGTGGTTATGCTTGTCTATCTTGCAAACCTGTTTAATAGATAGTAAATATATAAATTTAGATACTATACCTTAATTTTATATATAATAAATATATAGCTTATTTAAAAATCTTTTTCTTTTTTTAAAAATATTGTATAATTTTAAATAGTTAGGAAGGAATATATAATGACATATGTTACTTTAGAAAAAGATCCTTTAATTAAAGTGCCAAATAAAATAGAATATTTTTATGATCCTAAATATATTTATATTCCCATTAATAATCCAGCTAATTTTCGCTTAGGATCTTTAGTTTTAAAAGATATGCCTATATGTCATAATTATTCATCTATCTCGGGTATTATTCAAAAAATAGATGAACATTATTTAATGATTAGTAATGATTATAGAGAAAAATGTGTAAGAGTTAAAAAAATAAATAATAAAATAGATTTATATTCTTTAAATAAAGCTTTATCTATTTATGATCATGATTTATTTTTAAAATTTAAAAGTCTTAAAAAAATAGATAATATTGTTATAAATGCCATTGATGATGAATTATATGTAGCTAATAATATTTTAAATTTTAAAGAAAATATTGATGATGTTTTAGAAATATTAGATAAATTAATCTATTTATATAAAGCTAAAAAAACTTTAATTGTTATTAAAAATACCGAAAGTGATTTAATTGATGAATGTTTAGATTTAATAGGAACATATCCATCAATTAAATTAACTTTATTAGAAAATTATTATTTATTAGAAAGAAAAGATATTATTTTAAATAAATTAAAAATAGATGAAAATAAGACATTATATTTAAGTATGAATGAACTAGTTAAATTAGAAAAAATAGTTAAATATAATATGGTTGATAGTACTTTTCTTTTAACAATCTGTGGTGATGTGTTAAAAGAAAATAAAGTAATAATGACAAAGAGATATGTTTCTTTAAAAGAATTAGTTTCTAAATATTTAGAAATAATAGATAATAATTATGTTATTATTGTTAATAGTTTAATTAATGGTTATGAAACTAGTTTAAATTTAATCTTAACTGATGATATTAAAGTAATTTATTTTATGAAGAAAAAGAAAGTAAGAGAAAGTAAATGTATTAGATGTGGTAAATGTTTAGAAGTTTGTCCTAAACATATTGATATTTTAAATGGAAATGATTATGAAGAATGTATTTCCTGTGGTTTATGTAATTATGTTTGTCCATCTTTTATTAATATTTTAAGTAGAATAAAGAAGGATGGTGAGAAAAAATGACTTATTTACATACTAAAAATGATAATAAAAAAAGTATTCTTATTTATTTTAGTACTTTAATACCTTTAATAATATATGGTATATATAAAAATGGTTATTTATTATATCTAAATCATTATATTTCTTTTTTAAATATTTTTAAAATAGTTTATTTAGTCTTAATTAGTTTATTAATATCAATTTTAATTGAATATTTATTTACGAAAAATATTAGTTTTAATTATAGTCATTTAGATTTAGTTATTATAGCTTTATTTTGTCCATATAATATATCGATATTATTATATAGTATTATAATATTAATATATAGAATTATAGATGAAGTATTTTTAAATAAATATAATATTAATAAAATAGCTTTAATGCATTTATTACTTGCTTTAATAATGTTTTTATTAGGTAAATATAGTTATTTAAATATAGCTGAGGCTAATAATATATATTTATTAAATTTAGGAGATATTATTTTAGGAAGAGGAGTAGGAGGTATAGGAACATCAAGTATTATTTTAGGTATATTAAGTTATGGTATTCTTAGTTATTGTGCTCAGTTTAAAAAAAGTATTCCTTTAATATGTTATTTAAGTTATGTGATTAGTATTAGTTTAATCTTAATAATTAAACATAGTTTTCGTTTTAATTATTTATTTATGGCGATGCCAATATTGGGATTTATATTTGTTAGTAGTAATACTATAGCAACACCGTATAAAAGAAAAGAAATGCTTATTTATGGGGTAGTTGTTGGCTTATTAACAGGCATTCTTACTATTTTTATGCCGAATGAAGCGGTCTTTATTGCCACGATAATAGCCAACATTATATTTCTTTTAATAGAATATTTAGCAAAAAAGAAAAGAAATTTAAAGGAAATTAGGGGTATATAGGTAATATATATTAGTAGAGGGGAAGTTTTATGGCTTACATTAGTGAGGATGTAATTAGAGAAATAAGACAACAAGCGGATATAGTTGATATCATATCTAGCTATTTACCCGTGGAACAAAAAGGGCGAAATTATGTGGCTCTTTGTCCTTTTCATGATGATCACTCTCCTAGTTTAATTATTTCTCCCGAAAAACAAATTTTTAATTGTTTTACGTGCCGAACCGGAGGAAATGTTTTTTCCTTTGTAATGAAATATCAAAATGTTACTTTTGTGGAAGCTTTAAAAATTATCGCCGATAAATGTGGGTATGATTTAAAAATAAGTGCTGATTATTCTTCCAAAAGCGAAATATTTAAGGAAGATTATGAAATTATGGCTTTAGCTAATAAATATTTTATGAATAATATTAATACAGATATAGCTAGGGAAGCAAGGGAATATTTAGCCCAAAGGGGAATAACCGAAGAAATTATTAAAGAATTTAAAATTGGTTATAGCCTAGATGAGGCCAGTAACTTACATCAAGTATTGACAAAGAAAGGTTATAGTTTAGAAAAACAAGGAGAATTAGGTTTGGTTAATAAATATGGATTAGATGTTTTTGATACATTTCGTAACCGAATAATGATTCCTATCACCAATTTAGATGGCCAAGTTATTGCTTTCACCGGCCGGATTTTTCATGGCGAGGATCTAGCGAAATATTTAAATACAAAAGAAACAAGGATTTTTAAAAAAAGCCATATTCTCTTTAATTATCATAATGCGCTGCCCTTTATAAGACAAGAGAAAAAAGTCATTGTGGTCGAAGGCAATATGGATGCTATTAAAGTTAGTGCCCATGGTCTTAAGAATGTCGTGGCTTTAATGGGAGTAGCCTTATCAAGTGAACAAATCCATATTTTAAAAAAGCTTTCTTGCCAAGTTATTTTATCTCTTGATAATGATGATGCTGGTTTTGATGCTACTTTAAAACTAGGCCAAATGTTAAATGATGCCTTAATTGATGTTGCCGTAGTTCGACTAACGGGAGCAAAAGATCCTGATGAATATATTGAAAAATATGGGGTTAAAGCTTATCTTGATAATGTTAATCATGCTAGTAAATATTTAGATTTTAAAATTAATTATTTAAAAAGTAGTAAAGATTTAAAGAAAATAGATGACTTAGTAGCTTTTGTTAAAGAAGTAATTAGTAGTTTTCAAAACGCTGATGACTTGACAAAAGAGCTAATTATCTCTAAAATAAGTAAAGATTATCAAATTGATGCGGACATCTTGAAAAAGGAATTAGCCAAAGATAATAAACCTAAAGAAAAAAATGTTCCTTTGGCTCCAATGAAAAAAAACCGTTATGATGTTTTAGCTAGTAAAATATTATATGGCATGATGGATAATCCGGATTGGATTGATATTTATAAAAATAAGTTAGGTTATTTTGAAAGAAAAATAGAGAGAATAATTGCAAGTGAAATTGTTTATTATAATAATGAATATGGGGGTATTAATGTTGCAGATTTTACAAGTTATGCTTTAAATAATGAAGAAATAAAGGATAAGGTAAGCAAAATTATAAATGAAGAAAGTAATAGTAATATTACGAAAGAAGAATTTGTTTTATACATAGATGCTATGTTAAAAGAATTAAAGAAAATGGAAATAGGGAAGTTAAAAGAAAATATTAAAAAAGAAATGGATATAAATAAAAAAGTAATGATGTTAGAAAAACTAACAGAATTAAAAAAGGAAGTGTAGGTAGAAATGGGCGAAATAAAAACGTTTGAACAAAGAACGGAAAGTTTAGTTAAATTAGGGAAAGAAAAAGGATATATTACTTTTGAACAATTAGCGGAAGAATTAAAAGGGTTAGATATTGATAGTGATGCTTTAGATAACTTATATAATATTTTAGTTGAAAATAAAATTGAAGTTGTGGAAGATTCAGAAGAAGCAGATGGTTCTGGTGGGGAAATTAAGTTAACAGAAGAACCAATTATTTTAGCGGATGAAGAAATAACCAAAGATGTTAATATTAATGATCCTGTTCGGATGTATTTAAAAGAAATTGGGCGAATTAGCTTATTATCAAATGAAGAAGAAATGGAAATATCCAAGAAAGTCGCAGATGGTGATGAAGAAGCCAAAAGAATTCTTGCTGAATCTAATTTAAGATTAGTTGTTAGTATTGCCAAAAGATATGTTGGAAGAGGTTTACTATTCTTAGATTTAATTCAAGAAGGTAACATTGGGTTAATGAAGGCTGTTGATAAATTTGATTATGACAAAGGTTATAAATTTTCAACTTATGCGACATGGTGGATTAGACAAGCTATAACAAGAGCCTTAGCTGATCAAGCCAGAACAATTAGAGTTCCTGTTCATATGGTTGAAACAATTAATAAGATGTCAAGGATTCAAAGACAATTAACTCTAGAATTAAATAGAGAACCAAGTGAAGAAGAAATAGCTAAAAAAATGGGTGTATCAGTTGATAAAGTTAGAGAAGTTTTAAAGATAAGTCAAGAACCTGTTTCTTTAGAAACACCAATTGGCGAAGAAGAAGATTCCCATTTAGGTGATTTTCTAAAAGATGAAGGAAGTTTATCACCAGAAGAATATACAGAAAATGAAATATTAAAGGAAGAAATAAAAGAAGTATTAATGAGTTTACAAGCTAGAGAACAAGAAGTCTTAGAATTAAGATTTGGGCTTGTTGATGGAACTTGTCATACCCTAGAAGAAGTTGGGAAGAAATTTAATGTTACCAGAGAAAGAATAAGACAAATTGAAGCTAAAGCCTTAAGAAAATTAAGACATCCATCTCGGGCTAAAAAACTTCGTGATTTTCTTGAGGATTAAATGAAAAAAAGACTAAAGGCTATAGCTTCTTTCGTGGACCCAGGAGATATAGTTTTAGATATAGGAACAGATCATGCTTATCTTCCTATTTATTTAGTGCAAGAAAATATTACCAAAGATGTTCTTGCCACGGATATCTCAGCAAAAGTTATTAAAACTGCCGAGAAAAATATTGCTCAGCATGGTTATACAAATATTATTAAAACAAAAGTGGCTGATGGCTTTAATGATTTAGATTTTAAAGCGGATGTAGCTATTATTTCTGGTCTGGGAACAGAGACTATTATGCATATTTGTCAAAATAAAAATATACCTGATAAATTAATTATTCAAAGTAATAATAAATTAAATATCTTAAGAAAATTTATGCAAGATCTTGGTTACCGAATTGTAAAAGAAATCGTTATTTGGGATAAATATTATTATGATATTATTAAATATGAAAAAGGTTTAGATTCTTTAACCGAAGAAGAAATATTATTTGGCAAAAGTAATAATTTAGAATATTTAGAACATGAATTAAAAAAATATCAATTATTATATCAGAAAAGTAAACAAGATATATTTTTATCCTATATTAATAAATTAGAAAAAAAAATAGAAAAATTATTGAAAGAAAACGGGAAGGGAATTTGAAGATACCTTTTCTTTTTTTATTTCTTGAAGATTAGTTTTCTTAGGTTCTTCTTTTTTAACTTCTTTGCTTGGCGTGCTTTTAAACTCTTTTGCTAACGATATAATACTTTTAGCATTACTTAACATGGGTTTTATTTCTTGAACAATGGGAATAGCTTGATTTGCAATGGTTAAACCTTTTGATATTCCCCCTAAAATTTTGCCTAAACTTAAGGATTTAGTTACCATATTTGTTCCAAACATCTAAATCACCTATATAATAAATCATATGCAAAATTTTTGGGAATGTGTATTGATATATTTGTGATATTTTGATATACTTAACTTAGAATAAGGAGGTCTAAAACAAATGGATGAAGCAATAGAAAATAAACAAAAGGATAATTTAACATCTATTTTAAATATACCTCTTAATATTATTAAATATATGTTTACAGGTTTAAAATTTGTTTTATATGAAGGATTTATTGAATTATTTAATTCTGCAAGTTATAAAGCTGATGCCGCTTATAGATCAGTAACTAAAAAAGATATGGCTTTAGAAGAAGGCGATATTTTATATGAAAAAACAAAGAGTAAACCGAAAAAAGAAAAAGTATATAAATATAGTGAAAAAACTTTAGCTAAATTAGCTGAAGAACAAAAAGCTTTACAATTAGATTTACAAAATGCCGGAGCAACAAGAAGTAAAGTACCTCATGTTTATTATTATAAAGTAAGAAAACCTGGGGAAAAGATTCAAACGGGAACAATGAATGGGTTTTCAAAACTAGATGTTAATGCTTATTTATTAAATGAAGGTTATGAAGTTTATGTAATTAAAACAACGCCATTTATTGATTTTATGTATCAAGATTCGGGGTTCTTGGGTAATAAAAGAATGTCTACGAAAGACTTAATATTTTGGTTAACTCAATTATGTACTTATTTAAAAGCCGGGATTAAATTAAATGAAGCTATTAAAATATTAAATCAACAAATGAAAGGAAATAAAGCTCGAAAAAGAGCGATGGATGCTATAAGTTATGAACTTCTTTTAGGTGAAAACTTTTCAAGGGCTATGGAAAAACAAGGAAATATGTTTCCTCCTTTATTAATTAATATGATTAAAGCAGCTGAAGCATCAGGAACTTTAATTGAAACATTAGATGATATGGCTGATTATTATACGGAAATGGATGAAACAAGAAAACAAATGGTTAGTGCGATGACTTATCCGACCATTATCACGGTTTTCTCACTTGTTGTTATTGTCTTTATTTTAACCTTTGTTGTTCCCCAATTCACGGATATTTATGCTTCAAACGGAACACCAATTACAGGGATAACAAAATTAATTGTTAATATAAGTGATTTTATTAAGAATCAATATGTTGTTATAATTGGTGTTATTGCTTTAGTTATCATTGGTTTAATTGTTATGTATAAATCCTTAAAAATCTTTAGGACTAATGTTCAAATTTTATTAATGCATATTCCTATTGTTAAAAATGTTATTATATATAATGAAATGGCAATCTTTTCCAAAACATTTGCCTCTTTATTAAAAAATAATGTCTTTATCACGGATAGTATGGATATTTTAAGTAAAATAACCACTAATGAAATATATAAAGCAATTCTTTACCGAACAATTAATAATATTGTTAAAGGGGAAAAGATTAGTGAAGCCTTTAAAGATCACTGGGCTGTTCCCGATGTTGCTTATTACATGATCGTCACAGGTGAATCAACCGGGGATTTAGCTAACATGATGCAAAAGGTTAGTGAATACTATCAAAGTATGCACCGTAATATTGTTAATAATTTAAAAGCATTTATTGAACCAGTTATGATCTCTTTACTTGCTTTAATAGTTGGAGCTATCATCATTGCCGTTATTGTGCCAATGTTTGAAATCTATAATCAAGTTCAATAAATAAGGGGATTTTGCAAATGATAATATTCGTATTTCTAATGGGGACTATTTTAGGTTCATTTTATTTAGTTGTTGCGACAAGACTTCCTAAGGGAGAAGATATTTTATTTTCTCGAAGTCATTGTGATCACTGTCATAAAGAATTAAAATGGTATAATTTAATTCCAATAGTCTCTTTTCTTGGCCAAAAAGGAAAGTGCACTTACTGTGGGGAAAAAATAGCTCTTTTAAATTTAACTTGTGAATTAATCACTGGTTTATGCTTTGCTTTAGCATATTATTTTTTTGATTTTTCTTATAACTTTTGGGAAGGTCTTGTTATTATATCTTTAACCATTATTATTTTTATTAGTGATTTTAAATATATGATTATTCTTGATTCTCCCTTAGTTGTAGGCGTTATTGTAACCTTTGTTTTAAAATTAATTTATTTTGGCTTAAACCAAACTCTTTATGATATATTATGTGGTATTGCTTTATTTTGTGTAATGTTATTAATTGAACAAATAGGGCAAATAATCTTTAAAAAAGAAGCCTTGGGGGGAGGAGATATTAAATTTGCTTTTTTAATCGGTTTTATTTTAAAATTTAGATTAGGTTTAATAGCTTTAATTTTATCAACTTTTTTAGCTTTACCATATTCGGTTGCATCCTTATATTTGATTAAAAATAATGAAGTTCCTTATGGTCCTTTTTTAGCCGGATCACTAGCCATAATATTCTTTATGATGGATAAGTTTCAAACATTATTTTCCTTTTTATTTCACATTTAAAAAACTGCTTAATATTAGCAGTTTTTTAAACAAAATAAGCAATTAGACTAGCTATAACACTTGCTATCATCACTATTAACATAACCCAAGTTGCAATTTTTCTTGCTTTTTTACTCATTATTTTTCACCACTTTTCAAAATATCCATTAATAATTTATCATATTTTTAAACTTTTTACAATATAGTTAAATGGGTGAAGAAAATAATATGTGGACAAGCAATAATAAAAAATATTTTTTCTTTTTTTTAATTATATTATTATTTGGTTTTTTAACTGGACTATTATTTTTAAGTCAAGTAGATGAAAATGGGAAAGAAATAATCTTTAATAATATAAATACTTATTTACTTAATTTAAATAATTTAAATATTAATAATCTAATACCGCATATACTTTTATTTCCTTTATTACTTATTTTAAGTATTTTTATAATAGGTATACCTTTAGAATTAATCTTTATCTTTTATAATGGTTTTTCTTTAGGTTTTATAATTAGTTCTTTAAAAAATATCTTTGGTCTTAAAGGTATTATATATAGTCTATTTTATATAATAATAAGTAAAGGTATATATATCTTTTTATTACTTATATTATGTATTATATTACTGAAAATAAGTTATCGTAGTTTAAAATATATTAGAAAAAAAGAAGGAAGATTATATAAAGAAGAAATATATATATTATTAAAGAAAGCTTTACTTATTATTATTTTTATATTAATTAATGATTTAATTATTTATTTTTGGGGAGGAAAAATTTTAAATATCTTTAACTTTTTCTTAAAATAATATATAATTATGATTAGTGATTGATATGGAAAAGGTTATTGTAGGCATAAGCGGGGGAGTAGACTCTGCCGTTGCGGCTTATTTACTTAAAAAAGATGGATATGATGTTGAAGGATTATTTATGCGTAATTGGGATAGTAGTATAAATAATGATATATTAGGTAATCCAAATGATTTAAATGATATATGTCCTCAGGAAAAAGATTATAATGATGCGGTTAAATTATGTGAAATATTAGGTATTAAATTACATCGTGTTGATTTTATTAAAGAATATTGGGATTATGTTTTTAAATATTTTTTAGATGAATTAAAAAAAGGAAGAACACCTAATCCAGATCTATTATGTAATAAGTTTATTAAATTTGATTTATTTTTAAAAGAAGCAGAAAGGCTTGGAGCAAGTTTTGTGGCAACTGGTCATTATGCAAGACTTAAGGGTGGCAAGTTACTAAGGGGAGTTGATGTTAATAAAGATCAAACTTACTTCTTAGCGGATGTTCCTGCTTCCCATTTTCGGCATATTTTATTCCCTGTCGGGGATTTAACAAAAGAAAAGGTCCGCAAAATAGCTCATGAGCAAAATTTAAATGTTGCTTCCAAAAAAGATTCGACGGGTATCTGTTTTATTGGGGAAAGAAATTATCAAGCTTTTGTTAGTAATTATTTAAAACCTAATCCTGGGGATATTGTTGATGTCGAAACAAATAAAGTTATTGGTCGGCATACAGGTCTTATGAATTATACCATTGGGCAAAGAAGACATGTTGGCGTAAGTGGTAATTTAGAAAGACATTATGTCTGTGGTAAAAATGTCGAAAAAAACATATTATATGTTGCTTTTGGGGATAATAGTAAATATTTAGAAAGTGATGAATGTTTAATTGAAAATGTTAATTTTATTAGTAGTTTAAGACCTAGTTTTTGCACGGCAAAATTCCGTTATAGGGACAAAGATCATGCCGTTAATTTAGAATATTTAGAAGATGGAAATATTATTGTTCATTATCCTGATAAAGCTAAAAGTGTGACTCCTGGGCAAGCTTGTGTTCTTTATTTAGGAGAAGAATGTTTAGGTTGTGGATTTATTAAACAAGTTAAAAATAATAAGGAAGAATTATGGTATTTAAAATAGGAAAAAATTAAAAAATTTTACATAAATTATATTGATTTTAAATGTTAAGTTATGTATAATAAATTTGTAAATCGTTTTAAAAGAGGTAGTGGAAAATGCACAATTTAAATGAATTATTACAAGAATTAGGGGTTTCAAAAGTAAAGTTAGCCAAATATTTAGGGGTTTCAAGACAAATGGTTTATAACTATTTAACTTTAGATAGCTTAGATAAATGGCCAAAAGAAAAGAAAGTTTTATTATTACAATTATTAGATATTAAAGATGGGGAAGATGAAACAATTAAAAATGTTGTTGTTGATACAGAATATTTAATGGCTGTTGAAAAAAGATTATCAACGACAATTAAAGTTTCAAGTGAAGTAGGAAGTTATTTTGATTTAACAGGTTTAAATAAAGATGATAAGAATTTATTAAATGATATTACTTTCTTAATTAAAGAAAAATTAACTGATGATGACGAAGAGGGAAGTAGTGCTATAAGATATTTGTACTACATGTTACAGTCAATGGAAAATGTTCCGGAAATTAAATATATATTAGGTTATATGGCAAAAACAAATGGTTTTATTCCACCTGATGAATATGCTTTTAATGAAGATAAACAATTTATTTTTGAAGGTATTTTATATTCAGCTTTAACCCTTTATAACAATGGGGGAGCATCTAAAAGTAAACTTGCTGAATCTCATAAACGTTTTATTCAAGAAATAGAACAAAAGAATGAAGAAAAATTAAGTCGGACACAACAACTTAATACGGTCAAAATTCAAGCTTTAAGAGAACTTGGTTATAATGATATTAATGCTACAAATGCAACCGAAGTATTTGAAAAAATCGCGGAAATTCAGTCACGTAAAGTGTAGGTTAAAGAATATGAAAAAAAGAATAAATAGGTCATTAATTATAAAAATTTGTTTAATTATTATATTAATTATTATAGTTATTTTTGGTTTAACTAAATATTTAAATAGAGTTAAAAAAGATGATTTAAATGAATTATACACTTATTTAGGGGAAAATGATTTAGATTATTGTAATGGTTTAAGTAAATATAGTAAAGATGATATAAATTATGATAGTTTAGCTAATAGTGAAAGAATATGTAATGTGACAGCTATGCTATATTTAAAAGAAAATTATGAGAATATTACTTTAGAAAAAGATAATAATAAAGATAGTTGTAGTTTAACGTCAGATATAGTATTTGCTTTAGATGATAATACTTGTAATATAAAGAAAATAAAGAAAGAAGATATTGATAATCAATATTTAAAAGTATATGGACGTAAATTAGAACAAGATGAAGAATTTACTTTAAATAAAAGATTAGTATGTTATCCTAATGAAGATTATTATTACTGTGGTAAAGCTTTATCTTATACAGTAACTGTAGGAGAAGTACCTAAAACCTATCGTAGTATTAAAAAAGCAGTTAAAAAGAAAGATCAAATTATTATATATGATTATTTTCTAAAGACAGTTAATGATATATGTTATAGTAATTATGATGCTTTAGAAGAAATAGATTGTCCTAAAGAAGAAATAGATTATCGTTATTTAAAGAAATATGGAACATTATATCAACATACATTTCAAAAAGATGGAAATAATTACTATTGGGTTTCATCAAAGAAGTTAAAATAAAGCATTCTTATAGAATGTCTTTTTTAAAGAAAGGGGAATATTAATGTTAAAGGATAAAAGAATAATAAGTATAATTATTTTATTAATATTATTAATAATTATTATAATAAATATTATAAATAATAATATCTTAAATATTGATTTAAAAATATATAATTTTATAGCTAAATATATTAATAATTATAATACCAATATATTTAAAATAATAACATTTTTAGGTAGTACATTATTTATGATAATAATCACAATATTGTTTTTTATAATATTAAAGGGAAGAGAAGGGAAGATAGTTGTTATAACTATGTTAGGATCTACTTTAATTAATAATATTATAAAGTTAATTATAGCAAGACCTAGACCTAATATTAACCCTTTAGTAGTTGAAAATAGTTATTCTTTTCCAAGTGGTCATACAATGGCTATAACAACATTAATAGGTATATTATATATACTTAAAATAAAGCCATGGATGAAGAAGGGGAGAAAAGGAAGATATATAGCTTATGGTATATGGCTTATTCCTCTTTTAGTTATGTTAAGTAGAATATATTTAGGTGTTCATTATTTTTCTGACTGTTTAGGAGGATTTATTATTTCTATTATAATTATCTTAATAACAAGTTTACTATTAGAGAAAATTAAATTATAATAAAAGAGAGTAGTGTGATATATTATGTTATTATTTAGTGATTATATTAAATGTTTTATATTTTCTCTTGGCGTATTTGCCCTAGCCTTTCGTTTTACTATTGATTTATCCTTCGCTTTGATTAGCAGTTACCGTCAATTTTGATTTTAAAGTATATGCTATGCGTTATAAAAAGTTTGTTGAATATTATTATGATATTATAAATAACAATAATAATAAGTAATATATATAACCTTATTATATATATTAATAAGGTTATAATTATTTATCCTTATTTATATAATAATAAGGTTATAATATTTTACCTTAATTTTACATTTTAAAAATATTTATATTAAGTTACTATTTTAATATTATGTTAACAAAATTTTGGCTATTTAGGCTGATATTAATATGTCAAAATACTAGGTGTATTAAGGGTTTGTTTGCTATTATAATAAAATTATAATTTATCAAATAATATATATTATGTTAACTTAGTTGTGATCAAATTAAAGGGATATCCCATAGCTGGTATCCCCTCTTTTTTTATGACATAATAATATTTATAAACCTAAGATAATATTTAAAATTAATAATATAAGACCCATGCTAAAGCCAATTATAAGCCATTTTTTCTCCTTATACTCTAGTGCCTTTGGTAGCATCTCTTGAATTGATAAGGTAATCATTAACCCTGCGACAAATAATAAAACAATACTAATCATTAAATCAGTTACATAATTTTTTAAGAATAAAAATGCTAGTAATGCTCCAAGGGGTTCTGCAATAGATGAGATAAAGGTTGCTTTAAAAGCCTTTAATTTACTTCCTTCAGCATAATATATAGGCACTGCTATGGCTATACCTTCAGGTATATTATGAAGCGTTATAGCTAAACCAAGTTGTAATCCTAAGCTAATATCTTTATAACTACTTAAAAATGTTGCTATTCCTTCTGGTAAATTATGAAGTATTAAGACTAACATATTTAATATTCCTAATTTATATAAATCTTCTTTTATTTCTTTTTTATTCATTAAATTATTTAGATAACTAATAATAATATAACTAATTAAAAAAGCTATAACCATTATTATAAGAGATTTCATAAAACCATAAGTATATATACATTTAAATAATGATTCAGGTATTAAATCAACAATACTAATACCAATCATAATGGCAATAGAAAAACTTAAAGAAAAAGTAATAAATTTATTATATTGGTTATGTTTAAATTTAAATAATATAACTAAAGAACCTAACATAGTTGAAAAACCTGCGACGGTTGAAATAAGTAAAGGTATAAATATTTTATTCATATAGCATCAATTAATTTTATTAATTATTAGTTCTTTTTATTCTACCCTCCCCTTTTAAAAAAGACTAAAAGAATTAAATCTTTTAGTCTATATTAGAAAAATTACTAAAACCATTATTATAAGAATAATTATATATTTCTTGTTTAAAATCATTAGTTTTATTTTTTAATTCATAATATAATTCTTTTCTGATATTAGTTGATTTAACTAATTGTCTTGCATTCATAATCATATTATTTCTTTTAGTCGTATTATTCTTATTCATTTCTTCATCATCGGGAACATCAGGATATTGCTTCCAAGCTAAATCTTTAGTTTCTTTAACTGTTTTAGCATCTTCATGTAATGCTTCTAAGAATTTTTGATAATAATCTAAGACATCGATATATTGGATATGTGTTAAATTATTTTCAACTTCTAGAAAACGATTCTTTTTATATAAATCTATTGTCATATTAGGATCATTAGTAATCGTTTGAATAGCCATTAAGTCTGTTTTATAATTATTAATATTTGATGTTACCCATTCATTGTTATTATTTAAGGTAAGTATTGTCTTAGTCGTAGCATTACGATTACTATAATATTCAACATAACCTTTATCATAACCAGCATAACCTAGCATTTCATAAGCAAGCCATTTAAGACTATATGAATCTGGTCTTCCATAGTCATTATGTGGTTGATACCAACGGGCTTTGAAAATGTTTTCTCCTCCGTATTTATTATCAGTATAGGTTGAATAAAGAATACCTGGATAAATAACTAATCGATTATCATATAAATCACTAATCGTATTTAAAGTCATTTGATTATAAAGACTTTCATCTATTTCTTGATATACCGTAAATTTATATTGTAAATATTCTTGACCTTCTAAAGTATATATATCTTTATTTGGATAATTAGCTTGAACGGCAATATTAGCTTTTTCTTCATTGGATAATTCCAAAAAGGCTTTTCCTTCTAAATAATCCATGATATAAAGACTTTCAAATACTTTTCGGTAGAAGTCTTGAACCATTTGGGCACTAGCAATACGATCTGGGGTTAAATTAGTAGCAATTTTACTATCAACGGCAAAGGAGCGCGATAAATTCATTACGATATCCCCTTCTCCGAAAGATTGCGTTAAATTACCATCAGCATAATCTTCTCCCCCAGCATTAAATCGACGACCATAATTTTTAAGGAATAATCTTGCATCAATATTATGAGCTGATTCATGACTCCATGTATGGAAGGTATATTCATAAGTATCGCCATATTCTTCGAGTAAATTACCATCCATAAGACCTTCTACCCTCCAGATAACATAAGCACCATTGGCTGTGGCTGCATTATAATCATTATAAGCCCATTGCCCAATTACTTCATTAAAATTCTTATGGAATGGTTCTTCGGTTGAATAAGGATTTTGGAAGGTTAATATACCATTTTGATCATAAGCATATCTTTTATCAATTTGTACCGTATGAATATCATTAAAGTATTTAGCATCTTCCAAAATCTTAGCAGCTGTTTCATAATAATCTTTCATTCTTGTTGTATAACTTTCTATTTTATCTTCTAAAATCTTTTGGTCAGCTGGATTAAATGGATCAGTTATGTAAGTTCTTTGGGCACCAATGATAAATTGGGTTGGACTAGATATTATATATGCCGCTCTTTCTGGTAAAGTTAAAATAGGTAAAGCATAATTATACCAATTAACTTGCGTTGATGTATCCACATTTTTAATATGATCCCATAAGGTATAAGTAATATCATCTCTATTATCTACTTTTATTTCGACTAAATAACCTTTAAAACTTTGGGCAAACCATTTAGCTGTATTACCATCACCTAGTATTTTAACTAAATAATCTAAGAAAGAAGGAATATTATCATAAGAAGTATAATTACTTAAAACTTTATTATAAGCATTACTTGTTCCATTTGTAGCAAAATTACTTTCATCTTGTAAATACATCTTGGCAATATTACTCATTGTTAAATTATTATCAAAACCTATAGAATTAAATAATATTAAATCATTTAATTTTATACCATTAATATCTATATTATAAAAACGATGAAAATAATTATATACATATAATATTTTTTCTAAATCAGGATTATTTTTTATTTCTTTTTCTAAATAATCATTAATAGCTTCCATATTAGATGTATTTGTATAATTACTATTAGCTATATATTTTAAGATAAATTTATTTAATTCTTTTTTAGTTACTTCATTATAATAATCTTCATAAATACGACTATCTTTTGTTGGTGTTAAAGGATCTAAATTATCTTGATAAGTTAAATTATTTAAATAATTAGTTAAATTATTAATAATTTGCGCATTATCATCGATAACATAATGATCAAAAGTATAATCTATTCTTAATGGATATAATCTATAACTAGCAACAAAATCATATGTTTTATCATAAATTAAAGAATATTCTTCTGTCTTATCATTACTATATACTATCTTTAATTTAATTATTTTTGCCGCATCTTTTTTAGTTATATAAGTAACTATATTACCATTTTGATCAATTGGGATAATATGCTTTATTTCTTCTTGATAAAGAAGAGAATCACTTGGAATATTTTCCGCACTATTTACTATTTTTTGACTAGTATAATATGGCATTAATAAAGCTAAATTATTATATAATATATTTTTATTTTGATCATATTCTTTAACTTCATCTTTATTTATTTTTAAAGGTATTTCTTTATTTAATAAAGGTAAATTATTTATCTTTATATTTTTAATTTGCCATATATTAGAATCAAAACTTCCTTTATTTAAGAATAAATCATCATTTACTTCTTCATTTGTTATTTTATTTAATCCTTCTAAATCTAAAGGAAGATTTTGCACATTATCTAAATAATAGTTATTCTTACTTTCTTTATAACTTTTACTATAATATATTTTATTAGGAGCACTTGTATTTAAATTAATATTATTTAAATATGATGAATTAGATCCACAGGCAATACCACAGGCCATGCCATTACCCATGCCATAGTTTATAGTGACATTCGTATAATTATTTTGGAAAAGAGTATTATTCATCGTATTACCGGCAATACCACCTCGGTAATTATAACCACCGAGAATAGATCCTACCGCATAAGAATTAGTTATTTGGGCGTTATTAGCAATACCTACTAAACCACCAATTTGTTGTCTATTGCCATTTGATGATATCGTAAAACCAATAGCCCTTGAATTAGTAAGACTAGATTCTATTAAAGAACCAACAATAGGCCCTACTCCTCCTTCAATATTATTATTTTTAAGATAATTATTGACAAGAATACCATCAAGATGAGATTTGGTAGCAACCTCAGCTAAAGTACCTTTGCCATTTTCTTCAGGCATAGTTACATCTTCAAAACTAATATCTTTAATTGTTGCCCCAGTTAAGCTCTTAAATAATGGTTTATTTAAGTTTTTAATTTTATAACCATTACCATTTAATGTTCCTGTAAAATCAATATTAATGATAGCTTTATCACTTGTTGCAAAACTTTTCGCATCTAAATCATGGGTTAAGGTAAATGAACCAGATGGATTTGCCATAACTCTTTGGACAAATTGTTCAAAACTTTCTGGCCGTGCCTTATTTAGGGCTTTTCCACTGGTAATTGGACCAAAGTCAATTCTAAGTTCTTCTTCACTTGGTTTTAAAACAGTATAATCATAATCTAAAATAAGAACTAAATGATTATTTTCATCAACTACTTTTTTAATTTTACTATAAATAGTTGGCATACTACTAGATGTTATTTTTACAAAGTATTGTTCTAAATTATGATTTAAATCATTAATATCTACTTCTTCTATTTCTTTAAATAAAGTATTTTCTTCTTTATATAAAGTTAAATCAGTCATATTTTTTATTTCAATATAATTTTTATCTAAAGAGATTATTTCTCTTAATAATACTTGATTAGGATAATAATTATCATTACCTTGTTTTATATCTAAATCATAATTACCTATAACTTCAATTACATAACGATTAAGATTACCTTTAGGTATCGTAAAATTAGATGTAAAATCAAGGGTATTTATTTCCTTCCCTAATTCATCTTTAATCACAATTTTCACGGCATCTTGGACTGAAGAACCAACAAATGAATAATCAAAATCATTTAATGTTAAACTAACATTAATATCTTCATCAAGTGTATCATATTTAAAATCTTTAATAACCATCTTATCTTTTAAGACTTCAATATCAATAGTTTTAGGATTAGTTAAAGATATTTTTTTCCCATTATCTAAAATAATATCAGTAATATTTAAAGTTTTTATTCCTGCTTCATTTATACCTTCTAACTTAATTATATAATTATCTTTTTCTTTTTCAATAGCATAAACTTTTTCATTTAAAATAACTTTTTGAATATCTAAATCCTTTGGTAAATTTAATAAATCAAAGTTTAAGATAATATCCTCATTTTTAAGATAATAATTCTTATTTTTATTTAAATTAGTTATTTCTATTTGGTTATATTCTTCTTCATTATATAAACCATATTTAACAGTATATATTAAATCATCAGTATAACTATTTTTATTATCAAGAGCATCTAAAGTATTTGTATCTGCTTCATAACTAGCTAAAAAGTTTAAATCTAATAATTGATCTAAAGGAACATTTTTAAAGGTAAGTGTATTATCACCTAAATTAAAGGCTTGTTTTTCGCCATTTAATTCGGCAAAACCACTTTTAAATCCCCCTTTATCATCCGTAACATTAAATTTAAATGTAACATTTTTTTCTAAATAATCTTCATTTATTATTTCTAAATCATTTATTTTCGGTTTATCTTTTAAGACATCTATTTTAACAATGTATGGTTCAACAGAGAAAAATTCTTGATAATATCCTTGATAATTTTCTCTTCTTAATTTAACTCTTTCAACTTTAAGTTCTAAAATACCTGATTCATTTGGAATAACAAAACTAATCTTATTTTCTTTTAAACCATTAGCTGCCCCATCATAATTATAGCCATTGATGGTTACCCCAGCAAATTCAGTGAAACTATTCTTAATTGCATCCGCTATTTCTAAAGTAAAGGTAATGGTATATTTCTTTTGCCCTTTTTGAGGAAATATATCAGTTACTTTAGCATTAATAATCTTTATTTCTTTTTGCGTAATTAAATCATTTTCACCAATATTTTTATTTTGATAATTATGTAATGTTGTTCCTAAATTATAATTAGCTAAAAATTTAACATAAAAATGACCATCTAAACTATTACCATAACTTAAATTAAGATTATGATTATATTCTTCCTTTTTTATTTCTTTTGTATCTAATACTTTTCCTGTAGAGTCATATAATACTACTTTTAAATCTGTTAAAGAGTTTTCTTGATTAGTTAAGTTATATGATACATTAATATTTTTATCATTATGATTATCTTTTAGAATAATATTATCTACCTTTGGTTCATATTTTAAGACATAATAAGCTAAAGGATTAAGTTCATAATCTTTTTCATTTGTAAAAACTTTTAAATTACTTAATGTAATATTTTCAATATTTAAATAATATTTACCAAAGATACTTGTATCAATATTTTCTAATACTACTTCATATGTATCTTTATCTATTAAAGCTACTTTATAAGCATGATTATTGATGGTAATACTTTCAACTAATAAACCTTTTTTATTCGTACTTTTAAAAGTAATAATTGGATGATTCCCTTTGGAAATAGCATCCGTTATTTGGACATCTGTTAAAGTAAAATCATAATTTTTAGCTAGAGAAAAATTATGTTGATAAATTAATTTATCAATAAATGTTGTTTTATCATTATTTCCAGTATCTAATTTATAAGTTGCATAAACTTTAATTGTATAGGTAACATTTTCTTTAAAATCTACTTCAAAATAATTATCTTTACCAATACTTTTATTTAATACCTCTTCATTATTATCATCTAAAATAATAACTTTTCCTTCTCTAAAAGCATTATCAAGATCTTCTAATTTAAATTTAAGAGAATTAGTTTTTTCATCAACATTAAACATATCAACATAAGGAGCATCTTTTAAAACTTCTTTAACTATTTTAAAATCAACTTTAACTTCCTTATTATTTTCTAAAATAACTTGGGTAAACTTAAATTCATGAACCCCAAATTGAGAGTAAGTAAGATTAACAGAATAATAAGTTCCATGATCACTTACAGCATAGGTTTTGCCATCAATAACAACTTCCTTAATTTTTAAGAAAGGTTCAACGTTTGCTGTAAACTCTAACGTAATATCATTTTTTTCAACATAATATTCATTTTCATGATTAGTTAAAGTTACTTTATAATTCTTTTTATTTACATCATCAACACTGCCAGCAACATCACCAACATCAACAGAGCCATCACCATTAACATCAGGATTTTTGGATGGTTTATTATTATTGCCATTGTTATTATGGTTATTACTTGGTTTATTTTGGCTACCACTATTAGGTTTATTATTTTGGCTAGAATCAGCTGGTTTATTTTCTTCGCCATTATTTCCTTCATTATCAGCTAAATTACCATTTGTTCCCTCTTCTTTAGTGCCAGAGAAGTCAATTAAATACTTGATGATATCTTCCGCATCATCATAATCTTGCACCCCATCATTATTAAAATCCTTTAAACTATGGTTATTATGCCATAGATATACTGTCGTCATGGCAACTAATGCGGTTGCGCCAAGCATAATTTTACTAAATTTTTTTAAACTATCTTTTTTTGAAAAGATAAAAATAAGACTTGATGCGGCTAAAACAACTAAACAAATCCCTGTGGATATCATTATAATTTTGCGTGGCATAGTTTTAATAACTACATCTTCACTTGGTTTAACTTCACTACTATTATTTTCAATTACATCTTCACTTGTGGCATCTTTTGTGACTAAAA
Organism: uncultured Bacilli bacterium; assembly: GCA_947629305.1. Lineage (GTDB taxonomy): Bacteria > Bacillota_I > Bacilli_A > RF39 > UBA660 > Onthocola_B. The sequence goes on from CANRDD010000002.1 coordinate 30,690, forward strand.
CATCAATAATAGATGAAGCAAAATAATATTTTTGTTTCCCATCTGAAGCTGAGATATTATTTAAAATAATCTTGGTATTACCAACACTAGCATCTTTTTTAACTTTTAAAGTTACTTGAAGTAAATCATCTAATATTTCGCCTGTTTTATTTATTAAACCAAATTTTTGATTTTTTTCATTATAAATAACATCGCCCCAAGCTTCACTTGATTTAAAACTTTGGCTATCAATTGCATCAAAGACATTTTCATCATAACTTAATGTGGCAAGAAGAGCATAAAGCTTCTTGTCACTTTCTAATTTAGCTGTAATTGTTATTTCATCTCCAGCTTGTAAATCTGTTTTATCAGCATTAATAACAACCTTATTTTGGGCTTTACCATTAATTGGTAAAATTACCATACTTAAAAATAAAATAATTAAAAAATATAATCTTTTCATAACCAAAAACACCCCATCATTTTTCTTAATTGTCCTTTATTATAAGGGAAAATTCTATCTTTGTCAATAGGTGTAAAATTACCCTTAAATAAATGCAAATATTACCAATTAATTAATGATTAAATTTAAATAATTCATCCATAATAATAAAGGGAGGGAAGAGACATGAGTAACTTAAGAAATAATAATCAAAAAAATAGTGCACGCAATAATTCAAGCTCAGCATCAAATAAAGCTAATAATCGTCAACAATGTTCTAATAGAGCCCAAAATCGTGCCAACAACAAAGCTCGTAATAACGAAGCAAGATAACATTTTTAAAGGGATAATGATTTAAATTATCTCTTTTTTTTATTCTATTCCCTTTACCTTTTTAGATCTAGGATGATGATTATAATCTTCTTTTATTTTTTGACTAGATACATGGGAATATATTTCTGTTGTACTTAAGTTTTCATGCCCAAGTAACTCTTGGATAACCCTTAAATCAGCCCCATTATTAAGTAAATGCGTGGCAAATGAATGTCTTAAAACATGGGGTGATATTTCTTTATTAATATGTTTATCTTTAGCTATTTTGTTTAATATTTTAAAGAAAGCTTGTCTTGTCATTTTTGTTCCAAATCGATTTAAAAAAACATAATTACTAGGATTAGTTTTAAGTAAAAAAGGTCTATATTGATTTAAATATAATTTTAAATATTCAAGGGCAACATCTCCGATTGGAATAATTCTTTCTTTTTTCCCCTTCCCCATTACTTTAATTAAACATTCATCTAAATCAATATTAGCCATTTCTAAATTAATTAATTCACTAATTCGCATCCCACTAGCATATAATAGTTCTAACATAGCTTTATTTCGATAATCAATTGGTTTTCTTAAACTTATATCTAATAAATTATCTATTTCTTCTAAACTTAAATATTTAGGTAATCTTTTAGCTATTTTAGGCATTTTTAAACCTTGAGCAGGATTATTATCCATTTTTCCAATTAAAATCATATAATTATAATAATTATTTAAAACCGTTAAATAATGGGCTTTAGAACTACTATTTAATTCACTATTCATTATAAAATCTCTTATTTCTTCTTTTTTTAAACATTTTAAATTCTTTTTAAAATGTTCTTTTATTTTCTTTAAATTTTCTTCATAACTTAAAATAGTATTAATAGATAATTTTCTTTCATATTTTAAATAATCTAAATATTCTGTATATTCATTATTCATTTTCTTTCACCCTATTAATTTAATTATACACCTATTTATTTTTTATGATATAATATTTTTACTTCATAAGAAAGAGGAATTTTAATGAAAATATGCAATAATTTATTATACGGCGATAAAATTCTTTTAACAGATCGCGTTTTTTCAGGAGAATATAACCAAATAATTAATTTAAAAAGAGCTAAGGAAGATATCTTTGGCTATCCTAAATATTATTTAGAAATAGATACTATTATTAATAATAGTATTGCTCATCAAGGTTATTTATATTTTTATTTAGATAATTATGCTAAAACATCTTTTTTTATTGGTTTAAAAGTAGAAGAAAACTTTCGGCATTTAAATATTGCCTCATTACTTATAGCTACTTATTTACAATTTTGTTTTAATAATGGTTATAAATATATAAAAATGTATCATAAACAAAGAAAACCTTTTATTACCTATTTACTTAAAACCTATGGTTTTGAAGTAAATGATTTATCTTTATATGCAAAAAGAAATGATATTATTAATATATATCGAGATTATGATTATGATATAAAAACTAAATTATTATTATTTAAAGATCCTAAACATGAAGATAATTTTTTAAAAACTAATATATATCAAGATGATGATTATGAAATAATTCATGATGAAGATGAAGGTATTTATTTAGATAAAATTATATTACCTATTCAAAATATTAATACTAATCCTATATCTTATAATTTATTAAATGAAAGAATGGCTAATAAGAAATGTAAAAGGGTTTTAAGAAAACATCGTTTATGATATAATTTTAAAGTGATGAAGATGGAAATTTTAGCAGATAAAATAAGACCTAAAAAATTAAATGATATTGTTGGTCAAGATCATTTAATTGGTGAAAATAAAATATTAACTAACTTAGTTTTAAATAAAAAATTATTTTCGATGATATTATATGGAAAACCAGGAATAGGAAAAACAAGTATAGCTAGTGCTTTAGTTCATGAACTTGGGTTTAAAGCTAAGTTCATGAATGCTGTTTGTAATAATAAAGCTGATTTTGATTTAGCTTTAGAAGAAGCTAAATACTATGATGAATATGTCTTAGTTATTGATGAAATCCATCGAATGAATAAAGATAAACAAGATATATTATTACCTTTACTTGAAAATGGAAAAATTATTTTAATTGGTTTAACAACTAGTAATCCTTATCATAAAATAAATCCGGCGATTAGAAGTAGATGTCAAATATTTACTTTAAAAGAATTAAGTATTAATGATATAAAAGAAGGATTAAAAAAAGCTTGTTCTTATTTAGATCATATTAATATTGATGAAGAAGCTTTAGAATATATAGCTAAACTTTCCAGTGGGGATATGCGTTTTGCTTTAAATTTATTAGAAGTAGCTTATTATTCTTTTAAAGATATAAAAATTGATATTGAATGTCTTAAAAAAATAAATTCGAAACCAGCTTTTTTTCATGATCAAAATGAAGATGGTTATTATGATGTTTTAAGTGCTTTGCAAAAATCAATTCGGGGTAGTGATGTTGATGCATCTATTCATTATTTAGCAAGGTTAATTGAAGCTGAAGATTTAGATAGTATTATAAGAAGATTATCAGTTATTTGTTATGAAGATATTGGTTTAGCTAATCCAGGGCTTGGTCCAAGGTTAGATGCAGCAATAAATGCAGCCTTAAGAGTTGGATTACCCGAGGCCAGAATTCCCCTTGCCCAAATTGTAATTGAAATGGCTTTATCACCTAAAAGTAATAGTACTCTATTAGCTATTGATGAGGCTTTAAATGATTTACATAAAGGTTCAACTGGCAATGTTCCAGATCATATTAAAACATCATCACCTAAGTATTTATATCCTCATGATTATCCTCATGACTGGGTTAAACAAAAATATTTACCCAATGCTTTAGAAGGAAGAAGTTATTATAGGCCCAAGGATAATAAAGTTGAGATTAGTTTAAATCTATTACATAAACAAATGAAAGGAGAAAAGTAAATGAAAATATCCGTCGTAGGTGTTGGTGCCTACTCTTTAGCTTTAAGTATTAATATGTGCCAAAATGGACATCAAGTTCTTATGTGGACAGAAAGTAATTCTGTTTATGAAGAATATCAAAAAGGAAAAAGTTTAAACCATATTTTAGATGCCCATCTTCCTAAAAATATTAATTTGACTACTTCTTTTGAAGAACTCTTAAAAGAATGTGATTTAATAGTTATAGCTACATCTAGTAAATATGTTGATATTGTTTGTCAAAAAATGCAAAAATATTATAAAAGAAATATTCCTATTTGTATTGCTACGAAAGGTATTGAAGAATCAAGTGAAAGATTTATCTCTGATATTGTAAAAACTACATTAGGAACAGATCATATTGCTTTAATATCAGGTCCTACCTTTGCCACCGATTTAGCTCATCTAGAACCAGTTGGTCTTGCTCTTGCTTCAAGTTCCTTTAAAGCAAAAAAAGCTGTTTTACAAGCTTTAGAAAGTAAAACTTTAAAATTAAGACCAACTAAAGATATAATCGGTTTACAGTTATGTGGAAGTATTAAAAATATTATCGCTATAGCATCAGGAATGATCGAAGGATTAGGTTATTCTGAATCAACCCAAGCTCTTTTAATAAATGAAGCTCTTCTGGATATGAAAAAAATAATTTATTATTTAGGTGGTAATCCTAAAACTATTTTATCTTTTGCTGGCCTTGGTGATTTAACTTTAACTTGTATGAGTAATAAAAGCCGTAACTACAGGTTTGGTTATATCATTGGTAAAACCAATGATATAACGAAAATAAATAATTTTTTAAATAATAATACTGTGGAAGGTTATTATACTTTAGATATTGTTTATAAATTATTAAATAATAAAAATATTAATATTCCTTTAATAACAACAATATATAACATTGTTTATAATGAAGATGATCCAAATACATTAATAAATACATTAATAGAAAAAGATTGATAATTAAAATATATCAATCTTTTTCTTCTAAAAAATAATTAACCATTTTTTCATAATTATCTTGACTATTTAAACAAGTATCAATTAAATAACCTTTTTCATTATTTAATTGATATTCTTTAATACCTCTTATATAAAATTCTTTATTTCTATCCTCAATATAAAAAGTCATTATATTATTATATAAACATTCTCTAAACATAATCATTCTCCCTACTCTGCCTGTGCCATCTTGAAAGGGATTAATACGTTCAAATCTCACATGAAATTCGATAATCTCTTCTATTGTTTTTTTAGGTATTTTATAATACCAATTTAATAAATCATTCATATCTTTTGCCACATTACTTGGGGAAGATGTTACTATATTTCCAACAAAATTTTTCTTTTTTTTATATTCACCAACATTGAACCATTCTTTCTCACTATCAGTTAATGTTCCGTTCTTTAAAATAAAATGATATTTTTTAATCATATCTATAGAAAGTTCATCATCAATAGTATCAAGCATATATTTAAATAAAGAAAAATGATTCTTTGTTTCAATTGCATCTTTTAAGACAATAACTTTATTCTTATTTGCAAGTATTGTTTCTGAATCATAAATACTAGCTGTTTCATCTAAAGTTATTGTTGATTCTTCTATACAATTGTTATTATAAGCAAAATCTAGTTGGGTTTTATGATATAAATTACCTGATAGATTCATCTTTTTTTGGGGCAATTAATACTTTTTTAATTTTGCTTATTTCCATGATTACCACCTATTTATTAATATTAAAATTATTTATTTTTTATTCTTTCTAAAACAAAATCTTTATCTGATGAACGATTTATATATTCAAAAAGATTATTTGCATCGGTAGTTATATCCATACCATAAATACCTAATTCATTAATTGTAGGTATAATAATATCATTTTTATGAGGTTCAATTATTTCTTTTATAGTATATATTTTACAAGGATGACCATAAGCTTCAGACCAACTTTGTTCTGTGGCATCTTTAGTTTCTTCAATTAATCTAAAATTTAATCTTCTAATCCAAGATGGATGACATAATGGAAAATACAATTTTTGAGGATTTAACCTTTCATTTTCTTTTTTTAAAATAAATTCACTAAAATGGATTTGTAAGTTAACCTTGGACATTTCAAATATATGTAAATCAACACTATAACCTAAATTTTCTAACATTTCCACTAACGTTAAAACAATAGCTCCGCGGTTATATATTGCTTCTTGAGATGTAGATGCTAGGTATGAAGTATTTAAATATATATCTATTTTTTTCCTTCTTTCATTTACTTTATTTAGCATTGAAAGAGGACTACCCTCTAGGTATGCCTTTACATCTGGAACATAACCAATATAATCATTATATTGGTTATTCTTTTTAGATGACATTTTTACATATTTTTCTAATTGTAATTTTAACTCAATTAATTTATCAAAATTATCATGATAACCATATAAACATAAATCCATAGCTTCTTCCAGAGAATGAGTTAGGGTAAAATCATAAGACCCATTTATACTAGATGGATTAGGAAATAAATCATAGCAAACATCATTATTTTTTAAAAAATCTATATATTCATTTAAAGAATTAAAAATATAATGCATTACTTGATAGCCACTTTTTTCATAAAATTTATACATCTTACTTATTTATCCTTATTCTTTTTAATCCACCAAAATATTTATTATTAGATGAAATATTTTGCATATTACCAATTATCGTATTAATATCATCTTGATTTAAATTTTTAATAACATTAGAGGTTAATATATTTTCAACAGGAATACCATTTATTTCTTTTTTATATACTTTACCAATTCCTCTTGTAGATACGATATGAGGAATTTTAGTTTGATATACAGCATCTCTAAATGCCCACATAAACTTTAAAACTTCTTCATTTGGATATAATGCTTGTTCTAATTTTTGATCATAATCAAAGAAAATATTATCAAATCGATCTAATGTTGCTGCATCTAATGCTTGTCGACCTACATATTGTAAATCAGAACCTTTACCCCATGTATTAGCCGCGGCTACGATGCGAAAACTTGGATGTCTATCAATAGTTTCATGAGGAAATGCCATATAACCATTAGCTAAAGCTGAGTTAATAACAATTAATGCTGATGGATCAGAATTATCAATTTCATCTAAAAAGAATAATCCCCCATTTTTAAAAGCTTTATAAAATTCTGTATCTCGATAATTACCTCCAGCATCAATAAAACCAGTTAATTTAAATTCATTAGAAGCATTATTTGTATAATACATTTTAAGTCCTAATGCTTGAGCAACTTGCGAAACAGAAACATTTTTCCCACTTCCAGCTGGTCCAATTAACATAATTGGTTCATCTAATTGTACTTGGGATAATATTTGTTCAAATTTTTCATGATAAAAACCTTCACTTGTTTGACCTAAAACAGTATCATTTAATTTAACAATATGGACAATGGGAATATTTACCTTTTTCGTATATTCTTCAAGTTTTTTATCAAATACTTCCGTAAGTTGCGATTCTACATTATTTTCTATATCAAATTTTTCAATAACTTTTTTAATAGTTAATATAATTTGTTTTTGTGTTTCATTATCTAATTCTTTTAATATATAATCACTTATTTTTTTCTTTGGATCATCAGAAGCCAAATAATCTTCAATATTTTGCTTAATTTTTGTTTTAATTAACTCATTAGTTGCTTGAAATAATAATTCATTTAAACCATCAAATAATAATTCTGCATTTTGTCTAGTATTTTTAATTAAAGGTGTAGTTTTAGATTTATCAATTTTTTCGCCATCTATTGTATAAAATTCTCCATCTATAATATAGGTATTTTTTGGTATTTCATTTATTTCATTACAAAATTCTTCTAATATACTATTACTATTAGAAAACATTAATTCGTGAGTTTGTTTCGTATAACCATAATATAAATGCGTATATCGATTATTTGGTTCAGTAACACCTGCTATAATTGAATCATTATCTTTATCCCAAATAACAGAACAAAAATGCATATAGGTACTTAAATATTTAAATACATCTGTATGATAATCTCTATACATATAATTAATTAAACGTTGATATCTATCTGTATCATCAATATCATAACTAGAAAAATGAATATTTGCTTTTTCTATTTCATCTTGATTATATCCATTTACGGTTAAAATTCGTGCATTGCTATTCCAATAAGGATCCCTATCCTCTATATATGAATCATATACAATTTTAACAAAAAGAACACTATCTTCTCTTTCCCATTTTATTGTATAATTGTTTTGAACATATTTTTTTAAGGCACTTGTAATTTTATCAAAATTAAATTCTCTGCCATCATAAGCTATAAAATATTGTCCACTTTGTTCAGTATTTTCCATAAATATTCCCCCTTAAAGATTTTAAAAAAACTTTAAAATTTTCAACTAAAACGTTTTTATTTTAACATTGAATTAATATTTTGTCTAGCAATTAAGTCACATTAAAAAAGTTATATACTATTATTTAAAAAATAAGTATACAAAGATATATGTAAAATACTTAATGTAAGTCAGCAACAATATAGTAGATATGAACTTGAGGAAAATCAAATGACTTATGAGCAACTTATTCTTTTAGCTGATTATTATAAAGTATCAATAGATTATATATTATATAATACTGATATAAGAAAACCTTATCCCAAAAGTATTCTTAAGAAATAATATCTTGTATAATAAAGCTAGCAATTAATAAACCAGCTGAAGATGGAACAAACATAAGAGAACCTAAAACTTTACCTTTAGTTAAAGGTAATTCTTTCGAACTAACAACATTAACTTTATTTAAAGGAATATTTATATCTTTTAATTTTTTACGCATTATTTTTGCTAAAGGATCATTATATGTTTTATTTAATGTTGTTAGTTCTAATAAGGATGGATTTATTCTTTTACCAGTACCCATTGAACTAATTATTTTAATATTATTTAAATAAGCATAATTTATTAAAGCTACTTTAGTATCAATTGTATCACAAGCATCAATGACATAATCATAAGTTTTTAATAGATCTAAATTATCTTTATTTAAATAAGTATCAATGATATTTATTTGGCAATTAGGATTAATTGTCTTAAATCTTTTTTGACAACATTCTGTTTTCTTTTGCCCAATTGTTGTTATATCCGTCATAATTTGTCTATTTAAATTACTTTCATCAATAACATCATAATCAATTAAAGTTAATGACCCTATGCCACTTCTTACTAAACTTTCAGCCGCGGTTGCTCCGACTCCCCCAAGACCAACGATTAAAACATGGCTCTTTTGTAATTTTTGCCAATTATTTTCACCAATTAAACTTATAACTCTTGTAAACATAAACAACCTCACTTATTTTAAAAAAAAAGACCCAGAGGGTAGTCTACCTTGATAAAAAACCCGCACTCGGCAGGTGGGTATCACATGCTTTGCTTTAGGATCCTCACAACACTTAATGGGCGAGTATTCTACACCACAAAGCAATTAGACTCCCGTATTTTATCTTAGTCGGTTTTTAAAATAGAGTAAACTATGCCTCCAGGCACTTTAATTATAACAAATAATATCTTTAGACGTCAAGGCCAAATATACTGGTGATGACATCATAATCTTGATATTTATTTAAAACAGAATTAACATTTTTAACCCAAGTAGGATTAGCTTTTTTATTTTTTCCTTCATATACAGGATTATATTTTTTACCTATACTTTCAATTGTATTTAAACCTATTCCAAAATAACTTTCACTTAATAATTTAATATATTTTAATATTCCATATTCAATATTTTTATAATGAATTAATTTACCCTTAGACATACCTCCAAAGATATTATTATATTTAAGCATTGATTGGGCTCTAAACCCTGATTCAATATGAGCAATAGATGTGGCAATAGAATAATCAACATTTTGATATAAATAAGCATAATAATTAATTAAATCCAATATATATTCTTTTTTAGTACCTATTCCAGAAGTTAATTTATTACTAAATAAATCTTTATTAGTTTTTTCTAAATCAAATAAATAATCTATTAAATATTTATCAAAATTATTAAAATCAATTAAATCATAACTTTCTTCTAATAAAGAATTTAATTTTAAATTATCTATTTGAAAGACATTAGCATAAAAATTAATCGTATCTTGATAATTATCTAAATTATTTTCCTTTTTTTCTTCTGTAATAATATCATAAGCCATGACTAATTCATCTTGATAACTTGTCCGATTATCTTTTACAAATAAAAACGTTAAACTAATAAAACCAATTATAACTAATATTAACCCCTTAATATTCTTTTCTATATACTTTTTCATAATATTTAAACCAAATCCCCCTTATAAAAAAGCATATTTAAATTATAGCATAATTAGAACAAAATGTCAAATTATGCAAAATAATAGTTAATAAATGTAAAGAATAATTTATTAATTAGTATAAGTAAAATGTCTATTAGCTAAGTTAAAATTAGTTATTTGTCCCTTTTTAAGAGGGATAAAATAAACTAATAATTGGGTATCACTTCTAACTTCTTTATTAACATTATAATCAATAGTTACATCATTACCACTTATATTTAAATTAATATCATTTACTTTTAAAGTATTATCATAAGGAATAAAATCTACAATAAAATCATGTTTTTTAAAATCTTTTTCTTCTAATTTAGCTTTATTATTAATTACTATCCCATTTTCATTAACAATTGTTTCATATTCACTATAAGTTGTAATTAATCTGGTATTATAATTAATACCTGTATATATATTAATTGCAAAACCAACAGTTTTCGTTGTATCTTGATTTAAAGCTATATATCTACCTAAAAAAGCTGATATTATTATTACTAAAATAGTTATTAATATTATTAAAATCTTTTTATTTTTCATAATTAGTTCCTATCCAAGTATATATATTATTATTCTTTTTAAAATTACTAGAATATACTTTATAATATTCATTTAATGAATCTAAATAATCATTTAAAACAATATTATTATTTATTAAATCTTTATTAGTAAATGCTTTTAATACTTTTTGATATGTTCCATCATTATATATTTTATAAATAATAGTATCATCTATTTCTTCTTCACTATAAAATATAATATTTTCTCTTAAAGTAATTAAATTAGATATATTAATATCTAATATCTTTCTTTTAGCTTTATATTTAATTTGTTTAATACTTTGTTTACTACAACTATAATTATTATAGGAATTTAAATATAAACAAATATTTTCTCCATCAACATTTAATGATTTATTCGTAATAAAATAATTATCACCATACATATCTTTTATTTTATTTTGAATATTTAAAGTAGTTAAATCATTATAATTTAATCCTTCAATTGCTTTAGCTAATAATATATCATTATGAATATTAATTATACTTGTATTTTGATCTTGATAAGCGGTTAAATATTTAGGACTAGTAGTATCCATATAAGGAATAATATTTTCTAGAGTTTGCGATAAATTATCTTTACCTCCTTCAAAGATATAATTGGTTTGGATATTCATTCTTTCTTTTTGAAAAAATAAATCAGAATATAAAACTAAACATATCGTAAATAATAATAGCATTATAGCTATAATTAAAATAATATTCATTTTCACATTTTCAAAATTTTTCATAACATCCCTATCCTTAAAAAAAGTATAGCATAAATTAAGAAAAGAAAAAAGAAGTAATTTTATTTACTTCCTAAATATTCACTTATTAATTCTTTGGTTAAGGTTGGACTGGCTTTTCCTTTTGTTTCTTTCATTACTTGGCCAACAAAATAATCAAATAAATTACTTTTACCTTCATGATATAATTTAACTTGATTAGGATTATTATTAATTATCTTTTCAATAATTGGTCTTAATGTATCTATATCACTTATTTGTTTCGTATCTTTTATATAAATATTTGGTTCTTCTCTATTTTCTAATGATTTATTAAATATTTCTTTAGCTTGTTTAATTGATATAGTCTTATTATCTAAATTAGTTAATATTTGTTTTAATAATATAGGTTTAAGATAAAATTCTTTTAAACTAATTAATTCTTTATTTAAATATGCTATAATAACTCCAGTTAACCAATTAGAAACCATTTTAGGATTTAAACCTAAAGATATACACTCTTCAAAATAATCAGAATATTCTTTTTCTTTAATAATAATATTAGTATCATATAAACTTAAATTATATTCATTTAAATATTTTTCTTTTCTTTCTCTAGGTAAACTACCTATAGTATTCTTTATTTTTTCTAAATATTCTTTGGTTATTTTATATTTAGGTATATTTGGTTCGACAAAATATTTATAATCAATAGCATCAACTTTACTTCGCATTCTAATTGTTGTTCCTGTTTCTTCATCAAATCTTCTTGTTTCTTGTTCTACTTCATCATAACGATTTTGATCTTTAAGTTCACTTTGTCTTTTTACTTCATAATTAATTGCTTCATAAACATTACTAAAAGAATTAACATTTTTAATTTCTACTTTTGTTCCTAAAGTATCATCACTAGAAATAGAGACATTAACATCACAACGTATTTGCCCTTTTTTAGTATCAGCATCCGAGATATCCGTATATTGATATATTCTTTTTACTTCTTCTAAGAAAGCAATAGCTTCCTCGGCAGAATGAAAACAAGGTTCTGTGACAAGTTCTAGTAAAGGAATACCTGCCCTATTATAATCAATTAAAGAACAGTCAGAATAGTGATCTAAAGAAGCACTATCTTCTTCTAGGTGAATATCATGAATTAATGCTTTATATGTTTTATTATCTAAATCATATAAAAGATAACCTCCAGTTCCGACAGGTTCATGCATTTGGGTTATTTGATAACCTTTAGGTAAATCAGGATAATAGTAATTTTTCCGGTCAAAATAAAGATATTCAGGTTGCTTACAATGTAAGATTAAGGACATTTTTAAAGCTTTTTCAACGCAAGTTTTATTAACCACGGGAAGAGTTCCAGGAAGGGCTAAATCAAGGGGACTAATATGGCTATTTGCTAGTTCACTAAAACCATTTTTAGCTCTTGAGAAAACTTTGGCATTACTCTTCATTTCACAGTGCATTTCTAGCCCGATTGTCACATTATATTTACTCATATTTACCTCCTGCAATTAAGTTACGATACCCTAATTTTTCTTCTAAAGCATAAGCGATATTTAAAAGATTAGCATCATCATAACAGTTAGATGTAATATTAAGACCAACAGGTAATTTATCAATAAAACCACATGGGATGGTAATTGATGGAAAACCTCCAAAGTTAGCTATTTGCAAATGTTCTTCTAAAGGAGCCGTATCACTTTTATCAAGTTCATCTTTACTACCATCAAGATAAGGCGCAACACCGGTTGAAACAGGTAAAATAAGCCCATCATAAGTTTTAAATAATTCTTTCATTTGATCCGTGATAAGACGGCGAACCCTAGCGGCATTTAAAAAGTAACGTTCTTGATTTTCTTTTTGTAATACATAAGAACCAATGACAAATCTTCTTTTAATTAATGGCGAAAAACCTTTAGTTCGGTGATCCATCATCATTTCTTCAGCCGTTTTGCCTTCTCCTCTTGGACCAAAGATTAAACCAGTTAAATTACTTAAGTTACTGGTAGCTTCTGCGCATGATAAACAAACATAAACACTTGGTAAGGCTCTAAGTAAAGTTTTATCAATGGATACTTCCGTGATATCTAAACCAATTTCTTTGGCTTTTTCTAAAGCTTCATTAAATATTTCTAAATGTTTTTTTAATTCGTTTGAGGCATCTGGATAATTACTTAAATCAACTAATTCTTTAATATAGAATAATTTTTTACCCTTTACATTTCCATTTATTGATGCATACAAATTAATATTAGCTGAATCCCAGCTCGTCAGATCTTTATTATCTTTTCCTTTCATGGCATCGGTAACAATTGCCGCATCTTTCACCGTTCTTGTTAAAACACCACAGGTATCTAGGCTTGAGGCAAAAGGAAATAAACCATATCTGGAAATAAGCCCATAGGTGGGTTTATAGCCAACAATACCACAGAAAGCAGCTGGTTTTCGAATCGAATCACCTGTATCTGAACCTAAAGCATAAGGATAAACACCCATGGCAACAGATGCGGCACTGCCTGAGGATGATCCTCCAGCCATTCTTTTAGGATCCCAAGGGTTACAAATAATACCTGTATGGGCAGTTGTCCCTGTTCCTCCCATACCAAATTCATCCATCGCTGTTTTGCCAATAGCAACAGCATGATGTTTTTTTAAATTAACTACCGCGGTAGCATCAAATATAGGAACATAATCTTTTAAGGTATTAGATGAACCAGTTGATAAAATACCTTTTGTTGCATAATTATCTTTAATACCATAAGGTATCCCTGATAATAAATCATCTGTTATTTCTTCTTTGGAAGGATTATCTATAATAGTTACAAATGCATGACATTTGCTATTTGCCATACGGGCTTTATTTATAGAATCTTTAATTAATTCTTCTTCGGTAATAACGCCATTTTTTAAATCTTGATGTAATTTTTCAATAACACTATCCATTTATCCCACCACCTTTGGAACCTTTACTTCTCTATCCTCATAACAGTCACAATTTTGGAGTGCTTCTTCAATACTTATTTCATCATCTACTTCATCTAAACTTAATTCTGTTATTTCCCTATCTAACGCATGGGTCATAGGTTCTATTTTTTCTATACCAGGTATTTTGGTAATTAATTCCATTTGTTCTGTTATAATATCAAATTCTCTTAATACTAAATCATTTTCTTCTTTAGTTAAACCAATTAATAATTTTTTTGCATAATCATCTATTAATTCTTTGGTAATATTATGCACTTTAATCAACTCTTTTCTATCATATTAATATTTAATAAATTATTTCCAATATATATATTATCATCTTTTATATATATAACAATATTATCTTTTTTATATATAATATAATTATTCTCTTCTTCTTTTGTAAAATTTTCTTCTAAATAAATATTAAAAGTATTTATATTTATTTTATTACTTTCTAATAATTCTAATAAATTATTTTTATTATTATCCTTTATTAACTGAATATCATTTATTTTATAATAATAAATATTTAAATTATCACTATAATATTTATGAGCTAATTCTTGTTTATTATTTAAATTAAATTCTAAAGTAAATTCACAAGTTTTCTTAATATTTATTTTCTTTTCTAAATCTTTAATAAAGATATAACCTTTATTAAGAGCATCTTTTATACTTATTTTATCATTATTAGCAAATTCAATATAACTATCAGGATCATAATGTTCAAAATAATAAGTTACATAATTAATCTCGGTTAAATATTCTAAAGGATTATTAATATTTTCATTATAATATATTTGATAATCCATATCATAATAATTAATATTTTTATTATTTTTAAAATAGATATCAATGATAATTAGACCAATTAAAACAAAGCTAATAATGAAAAAAAGACGTTTTTTCATTAATATTCACAATTACCTGGCGTTCTTGGAAAAGGAATAACATCCCGAATATTATCAACACCAGTTAAGTAAATAATTAATCTTTCAAAGCCCATGCCAAAGCCTGAGTGATAAGCGCCTCCAAATCTTCTTAAGTTGCAATACCATTTAACAGGGTCAAGATCAACATTTAATTCTTGGGCTCTTTTAATTAACTTATCATAATCATCTTCTCTTTGGGATCCTCCCATTAGTTCTCCAGCCTCAGGTACTTCTAGGTCAACGGCCGCGACGGTCTTACCATCACTATTTAACTTCATATACCAAGCTTTAATATCTTTAGGCCAATTTGTTATAAAAACAGGACCCGCAAAAAATTCTGTTAAATATCTTTCATGTTCTTTAGCAATATCTCCATCATAAGTTGGCGTAAATTCCCAAGTAACGTCAGCTTTCTTTAAAATATCAATTGCTTCATGATGCGTAATTCTTTTAAATTCCGAATTAACTAAATCAGTTAATTTTTTAATTAAACCATTTTGAACAAATTTATCACAAAATTCTAATTCTTCTCGGCAATTATCTAAACAATATTGGACAACAAACTTGAGCATTTCTTCTTCAATATCCATGAGCATATTTAAATCACAAAAAGCTATCTCTGGCTCAATCATCCAAAATTCATTGGCATGGGTTTTCGTATTAGAATTTTCTGTCCGAAAGGTAGGTCCAAACGTATATATTTTTTTATAAGCGAGTGCAAAAGCTTCCCCATGTAATTGCCCTGTTCCTGTGATAAAAGCCATTTTACCAAATAAATCTTTTTGCATATCTACTTTATTTTGATCATCTTTAGGTAAATTATTTAAATCTAAAGTTGTAACTTTAAACATTTGATCTGATCCTTCACAGTCCGCGGTGGTAAGTAAAGGTGTATGCACATATAAGTAATTATGACTTTGAAAATATTCATGAATTGCCATCGCAGCTTTACTCCGAATCCGAAAAACAGCTTGAAATAAATTAGTTCTTGGTCTTAAATAAGCTTGTTCTCTTAAAAATTCTTTTGTATGTCTTTTGGGTTGAATGGGAAAATCTTCAGGACATTCACCTAAAACCTTTATTTCTTGAGCCTTCATTTCAATTGCTTGCTTTCCGGCTGATTTTATTATTTTCCCCTTTACTTCAAGGGCAGAACCCACTAAAAGATGTTGGACATTTTTAAAATTAGGTAGAGCTTCATCATAAACAATTTGTAAATGTTCTTGACAAGTTCCATCAGAAAAATCAATAAAACCAAAAGTCTTTTGATCACGGTGATTTCTTATCCACCCATTTAATGTTACATCCTTATCTAAATATTTATCTATATTTTTAAATAAATCAACTAAATCCATTTTTTCCTCCTATATATTACTTACTAAATAATCAATTAATTCTTTTTCATCTATTTTTACTTCTTCTTTCGTTGCATTATCTTTAACTGTAATTAAACCCTTATTTAAATCATCACTATTTAAGATAACTAAAAAGTGAGCTTTTAAGCGATCAGCAACTTTAAACTGACTTTTTAAACTTAAATCAGCACTATTTATTTCACATACAACATTATTAAGTCTTAAATCTTGAGAAATAGTTAAAGCAAATCTTTTTTCTTCTTCATTTACACTCATAATATAAACATCAATTTCTTTTTCTATTTTTTTGTTTGCCAATATATCTTTAAGTTCCATGATTAACCGGTCAACACCAAGAGCAAAACCAACCGCGGGTAAACTTGGTCCATCTAAAGAAGAGACTAAAGAATTATATCTTCCTCCTCCCCCAAGAGCAATATTCTTATTTTCACTAACATATTCCCAAACATTATAATCATAATAATCTAAACCCCGAACTAAAGATTCATCTACTTCATAATCAATATCAAGCATAACTAAATATTCTTGTAATTTTTTAAAACGTTCTTTACTATCACTTGATAAATAACTACTCATTTTAGGAACATTTTTAAAAATATCTAAATCATGATCTACTTTACAGTCTAATATTCTTAAAGGATTTGTATTATATCTTTTTTGACAGTCTGGACATAATTCCTTTAAATGTGGAGCAAAATATTCTTTTAAAGCTTTTGTATAATTTTCTCTTGATTCTTTATCTCCTAAAGTATTTAATTTAACATAAAATTCTTCAATTCCTAGTTCTTTAATTAAATTATAACCAAGTGAAATAACTTCGGCATCAATCATAGGATCAAAAGAATTAAATACTTCCACCCCGAGTTGGGTTAATTCTCTAAATCTTCCCATTTGGGGTCTTTCATAACGATACATTGTTCCTAGATAATAATATTTTAAAACATCATTACGATTACCATATAATTTATTTTCAATAACACTTCTAACAACCCCCGCGGTACATTCAGGTCTTAAAGTTATTTGTCTATTACCTCGGTCAAGAAAGTCATATGTTTCTTTTGTAACAATATCACTTGTTTCCCCGACTGAACGGTGAAATAACTGACTATCTTCGAAAATAGGTGTTCTAATAAATTCATAATTATAACTTTGCATAAATCGATCAGCATTACCTTCTATATATTTATAAAGAAGAGCATCATCATTTAATAAATCATAAGTTCCTTTTGGTTTTATTATCATTTTATTCCTCCTTTCTTAATGACTATATTTAAATCTTGTAATTGTTTATCATCAACATAATTAGGGCATTCACTCATTAAACAATTAGCACTTGCTGTTTTTGGAAAAGCAATAACATCCCGAATATTTTCCGTATTAGTTAAAATCATAGTTAATCTGTCTAAACCAAGTGCTAAGCCTCCATGCGGTGGTGTTCCATATTTTAAAGCATCAACGAAGAAACCAAATTTTTCTTTTATTTGTTCATCAGTTAATTCTAAAGCTTCAAACATCTTCTTTTGGACATTTTCATCATGAATTCTAATTGATCCTCCTCCAGCTTCATAACCATTGATTACAATATCATAAGCTTTAGAATAGCAATGGGCTTTATCAGTTAAAAGTTTATCAACATCACTATCTTTAGGCATCGTAAATGGGTGATGCATGGCCATATATCTTTGTTCTTCTTCACTCCATTCAAAGGAAGGAAAATCAGTTACCCATAGTAATTTATAATCATCATCTTTAATTAAATTTAAATCTTTAGCTAATTTACATCTTAAAGCTCCTAAAGCTGTTTTAACAATTTTTTTATTTCCATTGATAATTAAAACTAAATCATTTTCTTTTAAATTTAATTTTTTTATAAGAGCTTCTTTTTCTTCTAAAGATAAATTCTTGGCAATTGAACCGGTTAATTCAGCTTCCATCTTTAAATAAATTAAACCACCAGCTCCATATGTTTTCACAAATTCTGTTAATTTATCTAATTCTTTCCGAGAATATTTATCTGCTACATCACTTGCAATGATAGCATTAATAATTCCCCCTTGATCAATATTATTTTTAATAAATTCAATATTTGTCTTTTGGAAAATATCCGTGATATCATTAATCATCATCTTAAATCTTAAATCTGGTTTATCTGATCCATAATTATTAAAGGCATCATCCCATTTCATCTTTAATAAAGGTAATTTTATATCAATACCTTTTATTTCTTTAAAGACATGCGCAATTAACTTTTCTGTTATAGACATAACATCATCTTCATTTACAAAACTCATTTCTAAATCAATTTGGGTAAATTCTGGTTGTCTGTCTGCCCTTAAATCTTCATCGCGAAAACACTTGGCAATTTGAAAATACCTTTCCATACCTCCAACCATTAATAATTGTTTAAATAACTGAGGTGACTGAGGTAAAGCATAAAACTTTCCTTTACTTATTCTTGATGGAACTAAATAATCTCTTGCCCCTTCTGGAGTTGATTTACATAAAATAGGTGTTTCAACTTCGACAAAGTTTTCTTGATCTAGAAAATTTCTAACCGCTAAGGTTATTTTATGTCTTGTTACTAATTTACTACTTAATTCTTCTCTTCTTAAATCTAAATAACGATATTTAAGTCTTGTATCTTCTAAAGAATTATTATTAGTTAAATCAAATGGTAAATCTAATGATTTATTTAATAATTCTAACTTTTCTACTTCAATTTCTATTTTTCCAGAAGGAATATTTAAATTAGCTTTTTCTCTTAAAACAACTTTCCCTTCAGCTTTAATAACATATTCATTTTTTAAACTATTAGCTAAAGCATAACAAGAACTATCTGGTCTAATAACTAATTGCACAATACCAGATCGATCTCTTAAATCAATAAATAATAAACCACCTAAGTCTCTTTTTCTAGCAACCCAACCATATACTTCAAGAACTTGGCCAGTCTTTTCTTCATTAATTGTTGCATTCATTATTTTTTTCATATCTACCATCCTTTTTTAATACATAAAAAATTCTACGATATAGGGACGAGATTAAAACCCGCGGTGCCACCCTACTTCATAGAATCTATGCAACTTTATTTCGTAACGTGAAATACACGAATTATTTCTTATTTGACTTGTCTTCACAACTATAAATTAACTAATTTCCACCATGCATTAGTTCTCTATCTAATTTAATTAATTGTTACTTATTTTCAAACAAATAATTTATACTATTATTATACTTTAAATTTAAGTTTTGTCAAAGTAATTTAAGTTTAAAAAAGATAAAAATAATCCCTCATAGATAAATTTTGAACATAATATAAGATGTTTTGGGCTAAATTCGTTCCAAATAGCTAAGTTTATGATACATTGTAGGTGGTTGATTGAAAATGAATAGATTAAAAGAGATTAGAGAAGACAAAGATTTATTACAAAAAGAAGTAGCTAATTTACTAAATATATCCCAAACAGGATATTCTAAATATGAAGTTGGAACAAATGATATACCAACAGAAGCTTTAAGAACATTAGCTAAATATTATAATACATCAATTGATTATTTATTATGTTTAACTGATGAAAGAAAACCTTATCCTAAATCTATTTTAGATAAGACTAAATAACAAAGAATAACTTTGTTTTTTTTATTATTTTTTTCGAACTAACATAAAGACATTATTATTTAATTTTTCGCTTGTTTTAGAATAATTATTACTATTTAATTTATTACTTATATTATTTTCTATTTTTATTAATTCTTCCCAAAATTCATTTTGAACTTCCTCAGACATTTTCTTACCATCAAATCTTAATTCATAAAGCATCCTAAAATATCTTAAACCAAGTTTATTTAATGCTTCACTTTCATTTAAAAAGGCATCATTATTATCAACACTATTTAATAGACGAGAGATAGTAGCTACAAAATCATCGTTATTTTTGTTATTTTTCTCATAAGTTTTACCATTTATTTCACTAATTTCTTTTAAAGCTTCTTCTTTTCTATTTTGATCATCTACTATATTATTATAGTTATTTATTAATTCTTTCTTTAAATTTTTAAAACAAATTTCATTAAATTTATCCTCTAAAGTGGAAACTAATTTATCAAGCCAATTAAATATTGGTTCTTTTAAAATACCTAAAGTAAGAATAGAACCAACAACACCTAATATAAGTAATAATAATTCACAAATAAGAACTATAATAATAGTAAGTGAATAATTATATTTTATAAAATAATCATTAAAAAATTCATAATTATATTTTTTATAAGCATCAAAATAAGTTAACCAAAGTTCTAACTCTCCTTTAGTTAAATTTTCTTTTTCTTTTTGACAATATTTTTTTGCAATAGTATCCAATTTACTTACAATTTTTTCTTCTTTCATTCTAATATCCCCCTTAACGAATAGATAAATAATATCACTTTTTAATATTTTTGTCAAATTTATGTAAATCATATTATCTAGCTTCGATTTAATTCGTAAAATTTTACATTAAATTGTCATATTAAGTCTTTTTTCTCTTACTTTTATATTATTACTTTATTATTTTGATATTCTAAACATTTTTCTTCTAATAATTTAAAATCATTTGTTCTTTGACTTATCTTGGAATGAGGATTATTGGTTTTTTCTGCATATAATTTTTGAGCTTTATGGGTTATAACTTTAGATAGTAAACGAATATAAACGATTTCCATACTTAAAAAAGATATATACTTATATTCTTCATTTAAATTATCAAATTTACGATATTTTCTTAATTTAGTAAAATTTAATAATGTTATTTCATTATCATTTACAGGAATCATATTATTTAAATTAAGAACTCCTAATAATTTTTGATTATTATCCTTTATATAAACAATATCTAAATTATTATTTTGTTTTATATATTTAGCTTTTGCACTAGTTATTGGGACATAATATTTAAAATTATTGTCTCTTATCAACTAAAGTGCTGATGAAACTATTTAAAATCATTACCAAAAATATTTAAAATATCTATTGGCATTTC
>CANRDD010000003.1 GCA_947629305.1 uncultured Bacilli bacterium
TTAATACCAAACAAATTAAGTCTATGCTTGAAGATCAAGCATAGACTTAACTAAAAAATTTTCATGCGTTTATCCTGTTTTATGCGATTTAGGAATTGAAAATTAGTAGGAATTATGCTAAACTAGTACTTAGGTAGGTGAAACTATGCGTATTTTTAGAAAAATATTTTTAGGAATGCTCATCTTTGGTTTTGCTATTACAAATGTTGGGGCAGCTAGTGAAAAGTGTGGAACGAAAAAAACGGCAGAACTAAATAGAGAAGTGGCAAATGTTAAAGCAAATTATGAAATTCTGCAAAGATTGCCTGAAGGACCTTATGGACCACCTGACTGGTGGACACCTGATATGGGGGAAGATGTTCTCCCTAGAGAAGATTATATGAAGGTTAACATTACAAACTTATCAGAAAATTTTTATGCGGAAGTTACTAATGATCAAAACAGAGATAAGATTACATTGACAGCAAATGATATGGTTGATGGTATTGCTTCTTTTGAAAGAGATGATTTTAGTAAAGTTGTTAGGTTAACAATTAAAATATATGCAACAGATGTAGCTGGATGTGCTGGTCAAGAATTTAAAACATTAAGACTAACATTACCAAGAAGTAATATATATTCTGGTTATGATGTTTGTAGTCTTGTTCCAGATTATTATTTATGTCAAAAATATGTTACTTTTGAAAAAGAAATAACAGATAATGATTTTAGTATAGGTATTAATAAACAACTAGAAGAAATATACCAAGAAGAAGAGGAAGAAACAAGAACATGGTGGGAAAATGTTCTAAAGTTTGTTAAAGATAACTTAGTTATCGTAGTAATTGGGGGAGTATTAGTAATAGGAGCAGGAACTACTGCAACTATTATAATAATTAGAAATCGTAGGAGAAGAGAAATATGAAAAAGAAAGTTTTAAAATTAATTAGTTTATTATTATTTATTTTTATAGGAGTATTACCAGTTAAAGCTGATGACTTTGATTTTAAAGTTGGTGATGCTGTTAGCTTACTTCCATGGGATGGTACACAAAATGGTTATTATAAGCATTCTGGTATTGATTCAGGGATAACTTTTCCTTTTGAAGGAAAAAATAAAAAATATGATGTAATTCGTTATCTAGCATCAAAAGATAATCATCAAATTCCAACATATTGTATTGACCCTAATGTTCAAGCAAAGGGAATGGGATATACTTATGAAGTTAGTAGATTACTTTTAAATCCTAAAGATAGTACTGAAATAAGAACTCAAGATGCAGGGCTAATTGCGATTATTGCAAATGGAGCAAATCAATATAGTAATACTAATGATAAAACTTTATATATGGCTACAAATATTGCTGTAAGAGCTTGGGTAATAGGAATTTATGGTAATGGCTTAGGAAATGCTAGTTCTGTTAGTGATGGAGAAGCTATTGCCTCAAGTCTTGTTAATTTTGGTATTGATATGGCATCAAAACATGGTGATATTATACCTAAGATTATACCTAAATATAGTGCTTGTACAGGTGATTCTTCCACAGTAAAATCTTGTTATTTAAATAAAGTAAAAGGCTATTCTTGGTTTAAATCTAATATTAAATTTAGTGGTACATCATCTATTTTAAGTACAGCTGAAAGTTTAATTGAAAAAGCTTTTGAAGCAGCTCAAAAAGAAGCTGAAAAAGATAAGAATACAACAGCAAATGTTTCAGCAGAATTAACTGTAAATAGTGTATCTGACACAGAGGATAATATTTTAGTTGAATTTACCATTGAAAACTTAGCTGAAGATGGTTATGTTCATGTTGATCAAAATGTTACATGCTCAGACTGCGCTGCCAATGGAATTACAATTGAACCTGGGGAATATGGTGATGGATCTAATTGGAATGCACTTGCAAGTGATACTAATATTGCAGAATTTATTAATAAAAAAGGCGTTGTTTATGTTCGTTATGTAGTTAAAAAAGAATCTACAGAAGAATGTAAAGATTCTGATTTTACTTTAAATTATACTGTTTATAATCCAAATGCAACGGAACAAGAAGAATATAAAGGTGGTATGTTATATCGTAATTCTGGTGCAAATGAAAACCAAAGATTTATTATAATTCATAAAACAAGTAGTGGAGGACCATCAAGTGATGATACTGAACCTCAAGAAGCAGCTTTAGGTGGTAAAATTACTTGTATGAAAGAAAAAGAAAAATGTGATACAGTAATTGAAAGTCCTATTTGTTCTAATAATAAAGATGAAGCTGTAGCTAAAGTTACTGCTCCAGAAGATATTAAAAAATGTATTATTGATAATAAAGATGATGCTGATAATACTTATGAATTAACAACAGAAGATGCCTTTAATGGTATAGAAAATAATTATTGTTCTATTTTTTGTAAAGAAGATTATGAAAAGATAGAATTTGATCCAATTATTGAAAATGTTCCTTGTGGAGGTTATTTCAAATTATCTGCTCATGTTGAAGGAACTAAGAGATGTTATACAGGTAGCCCTAATACTGATGATTATGCTATTGATACAAAACAATATGAAGCTGACTTAAAAGAACAACAACAAGTTGTAGCTAATAATTTAACTGATAGTAGTAAATATCAAGCGTGGAATGCTGCTTGGGAAGCCGCTAAAAATAATGTTCAAACAGTTCGAAATGTCTCTTGTACAATTAATGGTAAATCAACTGTATGTGGTCAAATATATGCTTATACTTTAACGATTCCATCATATTCAACATTTAATGTTAATGAAAAAGATGGTGATCAAGTTGACACAAAGAATGTAGCAGGAACAACAGTAACATTCCAAACAAGTTGTGCTTGTTCAGGTAGCACTTGTCCTGTTTGTCCAGGTCCTACTGATTATAGTAGCTTTGTTGCGGGTACTAATAATTTAGTTTGGGAAGATGCTGTTGATGGTGATAATAATGTTGATGGTGATAATCAATATATAATTCATACATTAGATGAATTTATTAATAAAGCTACTCAAGGAGCTGGTAATGCTGGAACTTATAATGATACAGTAAATACTGCTAATGAAGAAATTGTTAATATTATTAAAAATTATAATGCTTGTACAACAGGTTGGATTAATGACTTTAAGTTTGGTCATCAGTTAGAATTTGAATATTCTCAATATGTTTCTGATGGTGGTTATGATATTAGTCCACAAATGCCATCTTATAATGATTTATTTACTAATCAAACTGGTGAAAATGGTAATCCAGCTAATATGTTAACTGAAGATGGGGAACTTGAAGAAAAGAGTGAAATATCTATTTGTCTTGGTGATGTTGATACTAAATATGAAACTTGTTCTACTGGTTGGATAACAATTGAAGAAGAACAAAGAGCAACTAATGAAAAATATAATGATGTTAGTGTTTATCAATCTGTTTTTGAAAAACAAAATATCTCAATATGTGGTTTAGATGAAAGTGGTAAAGCAAGTTGTAAAGATGAAGAAGTACCTCTTTCTAAAGCTAAATTTGTTCGAAAAGTTGTCGAAAAGAAACAAGATTATATTTCTCCAGATGATTTATTAAGTCAAGTTGGAACAACTGGTTATGTAACTGATTCTGATACATCAAGTAATCCTTTAATAAGTTTTGAAGGAATTGAAGGTCTTCCAACATCAAGTGCTAATGTTGGGGGAGGAAAAACAGTCATTAGAATTTATGATTTAGGTGAATTTTATGGCGATGATAAAGCTGGTGAACTTGGTCGTTTAATTGACTTTAATGAAGCAAAAGAATTAAGTGATGGAACAGTTGCTAAAGCTCTTGGTGAGACTTGGGCTTCTGGTGTAGCAGTTGGTGATGCTGGTGAATATATTTGTATTTATACAACAGCTTGTCGTCCAGATGACTGTCCTGAATGTGAATTTATTTGTGAAGAAAGTCCTGATGATGATATTCATTGTGAATTAGAAGAATGTCCAGCATGTGACTTTACTTGTGTCAATTGTTTATTTAACTTAGATGATTTACAAGTTAATAATAAAGTTATTTCACCAAATGAATTTGCCTCAGCTGGTAGGGAAATGGGATATAACTGGAATGTTCAAACAAGCTTAAAAGCTTTACAATTATTAAGCAAGAAAGCTAGTGTTACAATTAATGAAATAACAAGCTCCGGAGAAACAATTTACGAATATGATTCTGGTGATAAGACATCATCAGGTTCTAACTTAGCCTTTAGTTTAAAGATGACACCAGAAGTTACAAGCTTTATTAAAGAATATAATAAAGAAGTAGATTCAAGTGGTATGTATAAAGGTCAAACTGTTGGTAAAGGTTATGCAAATAATACTTTAAAATGTTATTCTGATACAGAAAAAGGATTTAAGAATATTTATTGCTTTAGTACCTTTATTGATGAATTAGTTAGTAGATATGGATCATCGATTACTGGTTTAAATAATAGACCATCAACTAGTGAAAGAGAAGGAAATCCTAATGGTAAGAATTATTGGATTTTATGGATACCTGAAAATAGCCAATATGGTGTTGATGGTGGATATGTTAAACAAGAATGTACAAAAGATCTTGAAGGATATCCAAATTGTCATTTAACTGAACAAATTGGCGGTCCTGCTTGGAAATAGGGGTGAGAATTAGAGAATGAAAAATGCTTTTTGGGGATACTGGCTTGTATTATTAGGTATTGCTATTGTTGTTATAATGTTACTTGTCCAAAATTTAACAAGTACTTCTACCCAAGATTATTTCCTTGTTAAGGAAATAACCGAAGCAGCAATGGTTGATGCGGTTGATTATACATATTATCGTAACTATGGGGAAATTAGAATTAATAAAGAAAAATTCTATGAAAGTTTCTTTAGAAGATTCGCCGAAACAGCTTCATTAACAACCAATTATACGGTAAGTTTCTTTGGTGTTTATGAAGCTCCACCTAAAGTTAGTGTCGAAATAAAGAGTAAGTCAGCATCATTTAATGTTGTTGGAGATTCTACCCAATTTGATATGGTTGAAAGAATTGATTCAATTCTTGAAGGAAATCCATTAGATGAAAGTACTGTTGATGATGGATTTGGAGGAATTATTGATAATCCAAGTATAGGTAATGATAAAAATAGTTCTTCTGGATCAGGCTCTAGTGGTGGATCTACATCAGATGGAGGATCAGGCTCTAGTGGCGGATCTGCATCAGATGGAGGATCTGGTTCTAGTGGCGGATCTACATCAGATGGAGGGTCTGGTTCTAGTGGCGGATCTACATCAGATGGAGGGTCTGGTTCTAGTGGTGGATCTACATCAGGTAATGAAGGCTCAGGTAATGAAGAACTTGCTTGTAGCGAAGGAGTTACTAATAAAAGTTTAAGTGGTATGCATGGTAAAGCCATGTCAACAGTTGCAAATAGTGTTGCTATATATGATTCTGTTAATATGAAAAATAAAATTGGTACTGTTGATATTAATAAAACATTTACCATAATTGGATCTAATGATAATGATACTCTTTGGGCTATTGAATACGAAGGAGAATGTGGCTGGGTTAAAAACGATTATATGGCTATTAATCTAAAAGATTATATACCGGAGATGAGTTATAATATAACTAATGCTTCTTCAAGTATTTATATGTCAAGTGGACAAAGATTAGAAGGAGTAACAGGAACAAGACTTTATTCAAGTGAATATCAAAGTTTTGTTCCAGCTACTTATAGTTTTGCTAAAAAACTAAAAGTAGCAGCTGCCAATGCTAAAGCAGGTGGAGATACTTTAGTTGTTTATGATGCTTATCGTCCAACTAGTGTTTCAAGTAAAGCTAAAAAAGCCTTAGAAAAATTATATAATAGTAATAGTACTGTTAAAAAGAATATTAATACTAGTTATGGGGCAAGTGGAACAGCTTATTCTTGGGGCAAAGGCTGGTTCTTAGCTAGTAGTTTATCAGCTCATAATACAGGATGTGCTGTTGATATAACTTTAGCAAGTGGCAGTATGCCATCTGCCATGCACGAACTTAGTGTAGCTGCGATTAAATACTATCATGCGATTAAAGTTCGAAATCAACCTATGAGTTATCATGAAAGTAATTATGCAAAGACAATGACTGATGCTGCCAAAAAATTAGATCGATATATGACTTCAGCTGGTTTAGATGATTTAGCCAGTGAATGGTGGCATTTCCAAGATGATAGCTGTCATTCAAAAATAGGTTCAGGATTAAACTTTTGGGCTGCTTAATTAAGGAGGAATAAAATGGGAAATTTAATTAATACAATAAAAAGATTTTTTACGAATAAAAATACAGTAACTATATTTGGCGTAATTGCTGGTGTTGTTGTTTTATGGTTCTTTTATAATTATCGTTTAAATCAAGCTATAAATCCAACGAAAGTACCTATTGCAACAAGAACGATTCTAGCAACAGAAGAAATAACCGCGGATGCTATTGATTATGTGGAAATAAATAGTGCTTTACTTAAAAAAGCGAAGATAATAACTAATCAAAGTCAATTAATAGGTTATTATGTTAATGTTGGAACATCTATTCCAGAAGGTGGTTTATTCTATACATCCCAAGTTGTTCAAAAAAAGGAATTACCTAATGCTATTCAAGATGAAATACCAGAAGGATTTACTTTATTCCAATTTAATGTAAATAATACTTCGACATATGGTAATTCCATTTATCCTGGGGATAGAATTGATATTTATTTAAATACAACTGATGAACAAGGAAGATTAGTTTTTGGTAAATTTATTGAATCAATTGAAGTTCTTGATGTTCGGGATTCTCAAGGACAAAGTGTCTTTGATTCCTCAAGTACAAGAACCCCAGCTCTATTATTATTTGCTGTTCCTTCTGATCCTGTTGAAGATGGTAAATCAATCTTTGGTTTACTAGAAGGAGCAAGAAGAATATCTGGCATAGATTTAGTACCTGTACCAAGAAATAAACATTATACGGAAGAACAAAATGAAACACAAGTAGCATCGGCTGATTTAAGAGATTTAATTGAATCAAAGATGAGTGCTTTAGATATTGATATTCCATAGAAAAATAATTAATTAAAGAGGTGACAAAAAGTGGATGATGCTATATTTTCACAATTAGATTTTGGACCTTTAAAAGAGTTTTTGGAAGAAGATAACGTAACCGATATCTCTTATTCAGGAGGAAATACCTGGCTAAAAACTCTTGATAAAGGTGTATATAGAGTTGAAAGACCGGAGATAAATAATGCGATGATGGAAAAGCTTGCTTTCCAATGTTCAAATGTTATGGGAAAAACATTTAACATGGCGCATCCTTTTCTAGATGCTGAATCAGCTGAACTACGACTTAACTTTGTTCATGATTCCATTGCAACCAATGGTATTGCTTGTGTTGTCCGGAAGACTCCTGCCAAAATTAGATTAAATAAAGAAAAATTAATTAATGAACAATATGTTACGGAATCATTACATGACTTTTTACTTACTTGTGTAGAAGGGCATTGTAATATTATTGTTTCTGGGGAAACTGGTTCAGGGAAAACGGAATTAGTTAAATATTTAGCTAGTCATACCAAAGAAAATGAAAAAATAATTACGATTGAAGATACTTTGGAATTACACTTAGATAAGATCTTTCCACATCGGGATATAGTGGCAATGAAAACAAATAATATTGCTTCTTATTCTGATGTATTAGTAACTTGTATGCGGCAAAATCCTAAATGGATTTTACTATCCGAAGTTCGTTCAGCTGAAGCTGTTACCGCGGTTCGGAACTCTATTTCTTCAGGACATAATATTATATCAACAATTCACTCCGATCGAGCTTTAAATATTCCAATGCGTTTATATTCTTTACTTGAATCTAATATTGATGTTGAACAATTTTTAAATACAATTCATCGTTATGTCCAACTAGGAATTCATGTTAAAGGTTATATGAGTAAAGAATTAGGACGTTTCCAACGGGAAATCATTGAAGTAACGGAATTCTTTGTTGATGATGATAATAAAGCTTGTTCTAATGTTATTTTTAAAAAGAGTTTAGATGGTAAATTTAGTTTTAATAATCCATCAAAGTATTTAATAGATTATTTAGGGGTTCAAGGTGTAGATATAAGTCCAAATTATTTTGTTAATGAAGATGGATCTTATGTAGCAGCAAAGCCTCGTGATCCTGCACCTAGTGTTCCAGCTGAAAATAATGAAGCAAGTGGGGTAAGTAATAGCACTCCATCTATGGCTATACCAACTCAAATGCCAACGATGGATACTTTATAAAATTTACATGAAAAAAAGAAAGGATGTGAACAAAATTGCTTGAATTAGTTATAATTGTGGGTATTGCTATCTTTATTATAATTTACCGAAAGAATCCAGGGGAAAATGTATATAAAATAGTTACTGGTAAAGTTGGCGAAATATATGAAAAATATGCGCCATATTCTTTCCGTGTTGTCAGACAAAAAGCCATTGAACTTGGTCAAGAATATAATACAAGACAATATTTAACCCAAATTGCCATGATAGGTGGTGTTGCGGCTGCAGTTGGATATTTTTACTTCTATAGTATTATTATTGCGGCAGTTTATGCTGTTGTTGCCATTTGTTTTGTTCCTTATTTATCTTATTTAAGATTACAAAGAGTATATAGTGAGTTTATTTTTGAACAAATCCAAACTTATACAACCAACGTTATTATGGAATTTAATACAACCCAAAGTTTTGTTAAATCCTTAGAAGGTGTAAGGGACTCTGGTGTCTTAGAAAATCCTGTTTTAGCTGATGTTTCCAAGATGATTGATATGTCTTATCAAAATGGGACAATTGATGAATCAATAGAATATTTTAATTCTAAATATCCATATTATATGGTTAAGAATATGCATCAATTATTCTTACAAATTACCAAAGAAGGGGCTAAAGATTCAGGTCAAGCCTTAGAAAATATGTCCATGGATATTGACTCATTAGTTGAAGGGGTTTATAGGGATCAAATGGATCGGAAAAACTTCCATGGAAGATTTATAAAATTTGGTTTAATTCTTTATTTACTTATTGTTGTTATTAGATATATGTTAGGGGAAGAAAATTATATTTCCATGTTAGAGATATGGTATGTTCAATTAATATTACATGCTATAGCCATTATTAATTCGTTATTCTTAATAAGTGGTGAAAAATATTATAATGAAGATGTTGGGGTGGAATAATGCAAATAGAAATTATTATTATTGCAATTATTATCTTTTTAATTATGACTGTCGGAGGACAAATAAGTATTAATCAATTAATTAATGATAATCAAATGCTATTTATGAAATTAAAAGAAAGTGATTGGGATTTTTATATTAGAGCCCGTTATGGATCTAATGCTAATTCTGATGTTATGTTTAATAAAAGAATTAAAAATGCTTTAATAGTCATGGTTTTAGCTTTCTTTTTCTTTATTAGAGATATTAATGCTGTTAAAGTTCTTTTAATTTTAGTGGTAGGTTATTTTATCTTTAAAATGCCTTATAATAATATTAAAAAATATTATAAGAGTCATATTCATCAAATAGATGCTATGTTACCTCATTATTTAAAAAGTTTAGAAATATTAATTCAACACTATACTGTTCCTGTTGCCATAGGTAAATCAATGTCTGATGCTCCAGATATCTTTAAGGAAGGTTTACAAACAATGATTGATTCGATTAATGCTGGAGATGATTCAATTGAACCATATATGGCTTTTGCGAGGGAATACCCTGTTCGGGATTCTATGCGGATGATGCGTCTTTTATATAGACTTAGTTTAGGTAGACAAGAAAGAAAACAAGAACAATTATTAACTTTTTCTAGATCAATCTCTAGTTTACAACAAAAAGCTAGAGAAACAAAATATAAAAATAGACTAGAAAAGATGGAAGGCAAAACAATGAGTATGTTAATAACAACAGGTATTGGGGTTATGGTTTTATTAGTT
Organism: uncultured Bacilli bacterium; assembly: GCA_947629305.1. Classification (GTDB taxonomy): domain Bacteria; phylum Bacillota_I; class Bacilli_A; order RF39; family UBA660; genus Onthocola_B. The sequence goes on from CANRDD010000003.1 coordinate 9,939, forward strand.
CTTGCTGTTGTTCAATTAATGGGTATTTAAGGAAATATGTCAAGGATAAAAAAAAGAATTGATATTTAGATACAAATTAGGTATAATAATATTAGTTGATAGAAGGAGGAATTTTTAATGAAAGAAGCCACTGGTGAATTAAATATGACTGTTGTAACAGTAGTAGCTATTGCCGCGGTTGCAGCATTCTTCTATGCTTTCATTTGGCCAGGTATTAGAAATCAAATTCAAGCAAGTACTTATTGTTCTATGGCTGACTGTAATGCTGATTCTACTGAATGTCAAGCCTATGATGATCAAGGAAATCAAACTTGGAAAGGTAGTTGCAAAGCATACTTTGATCGACAAAATGATAAAAGTACAGGTAATTAATTTATTAATTAAAATAGGAGAAATGTAAAAATGAAAGAGGCGACAGGAGAATTAAATACTACGGTTATAGTTGTTATATCAGTAGGGATCTTGATGGCCTTTTTTTTCGGTGTTATATGGCCAGCATTAAATAGTAATTTTGAAAAAACAACGGGATGTAAGGCCGCGGTATGTAATTGCCAAGAACGAATAACCCGAGATGGGATTGAATATTGTAAATGTAAGTCTAAAAATGGGGAAGAATTAATGTGTGTTTATAAAGGATGATGGTAGAAGATGAAAGAATCTATTAGTATGACAACGATTTTTCAAATCGTTATTCTCTTTATTTTACTATTCACAGCAATTATGTGTTTAACAATTAATAACTCTAATGCTTTTGGCGTTAAAGATGAATTAGTTAATATTATTGAATTATCGGGAGGTAATTTTTTAGTTAATGATGGAGGAGGCAATAGATTAAATGATGAAATGGTTGAAACTATTGCTCAAGAACAATACCGTGTTACAGGTTCATGTGATAAATTAAATCAAGAACTTGGGGATAGTAGTAATCCTTATATAGGTTATCGTAAAGATGGTATGCCTGTATCTTCAGGGGAAAAAGCTTCCGTTTGTATAAGAGAAGTAAATGTTAGAGATGCGATGGAAGATGTTTTAACTAAATCAGGAGTTAATTTTATACCCAATGAAGCCTTAAATGGTTCTTATTATCAAGTAGTGGTTTTTTATCAATTAAATGTACCTGTAATTGAAAGTGTATATAATATGCAAACTAAGGGAGAAACACGGATAATATATAATAAAAATAGATAGGTGATATAGATGAGAGAAGTAAGTGGAACGACTTGGTCATTTCAATTAATTATTCTTTTTATCCTTATTTTTGCTTGCTTTTTATCTTTAGTAGTTAATTATTTTCATGCTTATAGAGCTCGTAATGATATGTTAACTATTATTGAAAAATATGAAGGTATAACAAATGGTGATAAAAATAATTCTTTAAAGATAATTAATAATGTATTAAAAGATAATGGTTATAAAACAGTTGGAGCTTGCACTAATGAAGAAGGTAATTGGATGGGAGCTTTAGATTTAGAAGGAAATGTCGAAAAAGCAAAAGAAGGAGTTAAATATTATTATTGTTTTCAAAAAGTATCAAGAGGAGATGGATCTTGGAATAGTAATAATACCTATTATAATATAAAAGTTTTTTATCGATTTAATTTACCTGTTCTAGGACAATTAGCTACTTTTGTTATAAATGGAAGAACTAATTCTTTTGTAGGAAATCAAAATAGTATATCATAGGAGGAAATAATGAACGTCATAGTATCTAATAAATATCAAAATTTATTAAATAGTTTAAATATTGATATTATAAAAAGTATAAATGGAGTATTTACAGTTGAAGAATTAAAGATGCAATTTGCTAATTTTTATTTTAATAAAATGATTATTGATATAACAGCAATTCAAGATTATGAAAATATTAATGTTATTCAACTTTTGTCGGTTAATTTTGATATGGATAAAATAATTCTTTTATTAGATGATTCTCCTAAAGTTAATTCACCAATGTATTTATCACAATTAGTATCAATGGGTGTTTATAACTTTACAAGATCAGTTGATGCTATTCCTTTTTTAATTACTAATCCTAATTCTTATAAAGATGTTGCTCAATATCATAATTTAAGTGGGTTTAAAGCACCTAAATTAAATGAAACATCAGTTGATTATAGTAAAGGACAAATTAGTAAAAGAGTTATTGGTTTTCGTAATATTACTTCTCATGCTGGTTCAACAACTCTTGTTTATTTAGCTAAAATGTATTTAGAAAAAGTATATAAAGTTAAAGCTGTTGAAGTAGATGGAAATGATTTTCAATATTTTAATGATCCTAATTTAGATAGAACTGATAGTACTAGTTTAGATAAATATTTAAATGATCATGGGGAATATGATATTGTTTTAGTAGATTTAAATACTAATTGTGATAATTTATGTGATGATGTTATATATTTAATAGAACCAGGAATATTAAAATTAAATAAGTTAATTAGTGAAAATAAACATATATTTAAAGAATTAGAAAATAAAAAGATAGTTTTAAATAAAAGTTTATTAACAGATAAAGATATAAGTGATTTTGAAGAAGAAAGTGGGAGTAAAGTCTTTTATAATTTACCTCCAGTTGATGATAATTTAGATAATCAAGGAATCTTTAATGCTTTTTTATCTGCTTTAGGATTTAGTAGAATAAATGGGCAAACAGATGATGGAATGTTTAATGTCTTTAATTAGGAGTAGTTATGAATGATATAAGTTTTTGTAATAGAACAGCAAATATTTGGCAATTAGTGGGTTATGTAGTATTAGTTATTAAAATAGTTGTTCCTCTTATTATAATTATTTTAGGAATGGTGGAATTATCTAAAGCTGTATTATCTAGTGATGAAAAAGCAATTAAAGTAAGTGCAACTAATTTATTTAAAAAAATCATTATTGGGGTTATTATCTTTTTTATTCCAACAGTTATTAATTTTGCTTTTTATTTAGTTAGTGATTTTTTAAATGTTAGTAGTGAATATGATAATTGTTTTAATTGTTTAACTAGTCCTAATAGTAAATGTAATACTAGTTATAAATCTGAAATATTTGGTAATTAATTGACATAATTAGGCAATAGTAATTGACATTTAGGGAAATTTGGGCTAGAATAAACTTATAAAAAGAAAGAGGTGTATTGTAATGTATTTAATGGGAAATTTAACTTTAGGTGCTGCTAGTACGGTTGGACAAGCCAATGGTTTTTGTGCTAGAACGGCAGATATATGGCAATTAGTAGGAGTTATATTATTAATATTTAAAATCGTTATTCCAATTATTTTAATTGTTTTAGGAATGATTGATTTAGGAAAAGCTGTTGTTTCTAGTGATGAAAAAGCCATTCAAAAATCTGCTAAAACTTTAGGTTTAAGAATAGTTGCGGCTGTATGTATTTTCTTTGTACCATCCTTAATATCATTTGTTTTCTCTGTTATTTCAGCTTTTAATAATGATGTTAAAGCCGATTTTGATGTATGTAAAACATGTATAGTTCATCCTAATAAAAAAGAAGGTACTGGTACATGTAGCTATTATGTTGGTCAAATAGATGTAGCTAATTAAAAGATTTTTAAATCTTTTTTTTTGCTACTCAAAAGTGTCAAGGAAAATTTGAATTAATTTGACATATAATGATAAAAGTGGTAAAATATAGCCACTTAATGGATTAAGTGCTATAAATATAAGGGGGTACGATAATTATGTACGAAGAAAGTAGCCGAAAATTAAGCGTTAATTGGGTTTCTCTAGCTATCAAATTATTTTTCTTAGCGGTATTTGTTTTTTTGTTATGCTGGATATTTACCAGAAATAGTAAAGGCAATAATATTTTAGCTAGTCGTGATACCGAATATATTTCGAATATCACTGCGATGAAAGAAGCAGCTTTTGAATATTTCACTGAATCTAAATTACCTGAAAACATCGGGGGAACAAAAACTTTATCATTAAATGAAATGGTTAATCAAAAGCTATTAATTGACTTTACCGACAATGGGACTAAATGTAATACATCTAATAGTTATGTTCAAACAACAAAAACTGCTGATGGAGCTTATGCTTTAAAGGTTAGTTTAGTATGTGGAGATACTAATGATTTTATTGTGACAACTATTGAAGAACCAAAATGTCCAAATAATACTTGTATTGCTGATTCAAATATTGATAATACTACTGATAAAGATGATGAATATGCAGATATAAATCCTGATTATCTTCCAAGTGAAGATGATAAGTATTATGATGATAAAACTGATACTTATTTACGTCCAGATGATAATCAAACTGATAATCAACCAAGTAAGGAAGAACAACCAACAAATCCTACACCTACACCAAGTAAACCAAGTAATTCAGGATCAGGTTCGAATAAACAACAAACATCAACGACTGTTGTTACAAAAGTTAAAATTACTATTAGTGCAGCCTGTGGTTCTTGTGTAAATAACTATTATACTGAAAATAATTATTACACAGAAAATAATAACAATAATAATAATAATAATAACAATAATAACAATAATAACAATAATAACAATAATAATAACAATAATAACAATAATAACAATAATAACAATAATAATAACAATAATAACAATAATAATAACAATAATAACAATGATAAGGAACCAGTGGAACCAGATAAGCCAAGTAATCCAGTGGAACCAGATGATAAACCAACTGAACCTCAAAAAACATTATATTATTTACATATGCGTTATACTGACTGGGCTGATGGTTATAGTAATGAGGAAAATGCCCAAAATCAAAGATGTACAGTTACAACTTATGATTATTGTAAATTAAGTAGTAAAACTTACTATTCTATTGGTTATATTGCTAATACTAAAGCGGCAACTTATACATCTTCTTTACAAATTAAAGATTTAAATGCTGATGAAGTTGTTCCAGGTACTGTATCTATTTCTAATGTAAGTTATTTCAGTAATTCATTAAATGACTATAACGCTTATATAGAAATGAAAAGACAAGAAAGTTTATATATGGTTGGTAATACAGGTAAGTATGATGTTATATTAAATAATGCAAGTTCATATAAAAATAGTGCATTAACCCAATCTAATTTTACCTTTAGTATAAGTAGTCCTTATCAAAAAGGAAATTATTACTATGTAAATCCAACAACTACAATTAAAAATGTAACAGGTGTTAATCCATATTATGCTTCTCATTTAGGATATAGTGTTTACTTTATTCCAATGAAGTTTAATATTAATTATGCTAAAACTAGTGACTGTGTAAGAGATTTATCAACTAATGCATCTAAGTATGGTAGCAATTATAAAGCTTTAAATCCTCAAAAGGAATATACATATAGACATCGTTTTATTGAATATACTTGGAGTACAGAATCTAAATTAGATGGTTGGACTTTTACAGGTCAAACTAAATATGCAACTGAAGATCCAAAAATTTAAAAGAGAGAGAAATCTCTTTTTTTAGTTTAGAAATAAAAAAAGAGGTAAAACTAAAAAAAGATGTTAAAGTACTTGGCAAAGATGAAAATTATGGTAAAATACTTAAGTAGTGAAGAAGGAATGGATGAAGATGAATGATAAAATTGTTATATTAGGAGCTAGAGAAAATAATTTAAAAAATATTAATTTAGAAATTCCTAAAAATAAATTAGTTGTTATGACAGGAGTATCAGGAAGTGGGAAAAGTAGTTTAGCTTTTGATACAATTTATGCGGAAGGTCAAAGAAGATATGTGGAAAGTTTGTCTGCTTATGCTAGACAATTTATTGGTGTTTCGGAAAAACCTGATGTTGATTCCATTGAAGGCTTAAGTCCATCTATATCCATTGATCAAAAGTCCACGAATAAAAATCCTCGTTCAACGGTTGGAACTATTACCGAAATTTATGATTATTTAAGGCTTTTATTTGCAAGAATTGGTACACCTTATTGTCCTCATCATCATATTCCTATTAAAAGTCAAAGTATAGAAGAAATGACTAATAAAGTGATGGATTATAAAGGTCAAACTATTAGTATATTAGCACCAATTGTTCATGGGGAAAAAGGAACACATAAAGATTTATTTGATGAATTAAGAAAAGATGGTTTTTCTAAAGTAAGAGTTAATGGTAAAATATATAGTTTAAATGAAGAAATTAATTTAGAAAAGAATATTAAAGATAATATTGATATAGTTATTGATAAAGTTAGTGTTGATGATGAAGAAAGAAGTAGAATATTTGAATCAATTGAAACTAGTTGTAAAAAAGCAGATGGGAAAGTTATTATATTAGTTAATGATGAAGAAATATTTATGAGTGAAAAATATGCTTGTATTAAATGTAATTATTCTCTTCCGGAGTTAGAACCACGCTTATTTTCTTTTAATGCTCCTTATGGAGCTTGTCCTGAATGTAAAGGTTTAGGAACAAAATTAAAGATTAGTGAAGATTTACTTATTCCTAATCCTAATAAATCCATCATGGAAGGGGGAATAAACTCTGTTAATATGGATTCAATGACCTATTTTACTCAAGTAGAAACTGTTTGCCGAAAATATGGAATTGATCTTCATATGCCAATTAAAGATATTCCTAAGGATAAATTAAATATTATTTTATATGGTACAGATGAAATCATGGAATTTAATTATGTAGCTAAAAATGGAAATACTAGAAATACAAAGAATAGTTATGAAGGAGTTATTCCCACTTTAGAAAGAAGATTCATGGAAACTAAAAGTACTTGGATTAGAGAATGGTTAAACGGCTTTATGGTGGAAAGTGCTTGTCCTGTTTGTAAAGGAAAAAGACTTCAAGCATCTGTTTTATCTATTTATATTAATGATTTAAATATTATTGATGTAACAGAAATGTCTATTAAAGAAGCTTTAAAATTTTTTAAAAATTTAAAATTAAATAAAGAACAAGAAAAGGTTAGTGAACTTATTTTAAAAGAAATAATATCTAGGTTAGATTTTTTAAATAATGTTGGTTTATCATATCTTACATTAAGTAGAGATGCTGGATCTTTATCTGGAGGAGAAGCCCAAAGAATAAGATTAGCTACCCAAATTGGGAGTCGTTTATCTGGTGTATTATATGTTTTAGATGAACCAAGTATTGGTTTACATCAAAAAGATAATGAAAAGTTAATTAATTCTTTGAAAGAAATGCGGGATTTAGGTAATTCTTTAATAGTTGTTGAACATGATACGGATACCATGCTAGCCGCGGATTATTTAATTGACATAGGTCCTGGAGCAGGTGAATATGGAGGAGAAGTCATGGCCGCGGGAACTCCTTTAGAAGTAATGCAAAATCCTAATTCTTTAACAGGAAGATATTTAAGTGGTAAAGAAAAAATAGAAGTTCCAAAGAAAAGAAGAAAAGGTAATGGTTTAGTAATTAAAATTAAAGGAGCTAAAGAAAATAATTTAAAAAATGTTAATGTAGATATTCCTTTAGGGAAGTTTGTTTGTATTACAGGTGTATCCGGATCAGGGAAATCATCTTTAATTAATGAAGTATTATATAAAAATATTGCCAATATGTTATATCGAAGTAAATATGTACCTGGAAAATGTAAAGAAATAATAGGGTTAGAAAATATTGATAAAGTTATTCAAATTACGCAAGATGCTATTGGAAGAACACCAAGAAGTAATCCAGCAACTTATGTTGGTGTCTTTGATGATATTCGAGATTTATTCGCGGATATGAAAGAAGCTAAAATGCGGGGATATGATAAAAGTCGTTTTTCCTTTAATGTTAAAGGGGGAAGATGTGAAGCTTGTTGGGGAGATGGTGTGAAAAAAATTGAAATGCATTTCCTAGCGGATGTATATGTACCTTGTGATGTATGTAAAGGAAAAAGATATAATAAAGAAACATTAGAAGTAAAATATAAAGGAAAAAATATTAGTGAAGTATTAGATATGCGTGTTAGTGAAGCTATTGAATTTTTTCAAAATGTTCCTAAAATATATAATAAATTAAAAGTTATGATGGATGTTGGTTTATCATATATTAAACTAGGACAACCAGCACCAGCTTTATCAGGTGGAGAAGCAGGGAGAGTTAAACTAGCTAAAGAATTACAAAAAAAAGCAACTGGTAAATCATTATTTATATTAGATGAACCGACGACTGGTTTACATACTGATGATATTAAAAAATTATTAGTTATTTTAAATAGAATTGTCGATAATGGTGATACCGTTATTGTTATTGAACATAATTTAGATGTTATTAAAGTTGCGGATTATATCATTGATCTAGGTCCGGATGGAGGTGTTGATGGAGGTAAGGTTATTGCAACAGGTACTCCTGAACAGGTTGCCAAATCCCCTAATTCTTATACAGGTGAATTTTTAAAGAAAATTATCTAATGACTATAGTTACTACTCAGCCATAAATAACAGATAGATTAAAGTCTACTGTTATTTTTATATAAAATTTTATTAAATTTATAATACCAATATTATTGACATATACTATATAAAATAATAAAATATATTACACATATCTTGAAGAATTGTTTAAATAATTGTATTATTAAGATAATAAGAGGAGATGGTGATATGAAGAATACTTTAACAATTTTTGATGTAGCTAATTTTTTTCTTAAAATTGTTGATAGGGATTCAGGAAGTACAATAACTCCTTTGAAACTACAAAAAATATTATATTATGCTCAAGGTTATCATTTAGCATATTATGACAAAGAATTATTTTCGGAAGATTTTCAAGCTTGGGCACATGGCCCTGCGAATGAAGAAATTTATGATAAGTATAAAGAATATGGTTTTAATTCTATACCAAGTCCTTCTGAAGAAATTCCGGAAATAGAAGATTCATTATGTGACTTCTTAAATGATATTTGGCAAACGTTTGGCATTTATGATGGTAAATATTTAGAAGAACAAACTCATAAAGAAAAACCATGGATTGATGCAAGAAAAGGTTATGCTCCAGGCGAAATATGTCACGAAATTATTTCCAAAGAAAGTATGAAAGAATTTTTTAAAACAGTAATTTATGAAGCATAATTTTGGCCAAAAGAGTAGTTTTAATTATAAATTAATTCATGAAAATAATGACGATAAAACAGGAATTTTAAAATTTTCAAAATGTGATGAAAAATATCCTCTTTGTAATTTACAAAAAGAAGAATTAAAAGAATTTATATTTTTTGCAAAAAAATTTGAAAGTTTGCCTTGGAAAAGTATAAAAACTTATAAAAGTTTTAAATTTGAAAATATACCAGAAATTTTAAAACCAAGCAATATAGAAAAAGATATAACTTTAAGCTCTTTAAGAGCATCGGAAAAATTTAGAATAATTGGCTATAGGCAAGAAGATTATTTTTATATAGTTTGGTTTGATAGAAATCATTTAACTTATAAAGGATAATTTAAAAATATTTATATTCTAATGGAAGAAGAAAGATTAAAAGCAAAGATCTAACTGCTAAGGATAATATTAATAGTAAGAAAATTATCTAACAAAAGTTCTTGGTATTTTTCCTAATTTGTGATATTATTTTAATAGTAAAGGGTGCGTGAAATGTGATGAGTGATGAACCTATTTTTAAAGAAGAAAAAGAAAAATTAATTTTTGCTCATACGAAGGAAGAGCCAAATGAAGTTAAAGAAGAAAAAGAAAGTAAACCTATTAGTGTTGATTTAGCTTCTTTGATGCCAGATGAAGATTTAGAAAAAATAAATCCAGATATAAAGGAAAAAGATAATAATAAAGATATTATAGAAGAAAAAGTATCTGATGAAAAGGATAATAGTAAAGATATTATAGAAGAAAAAAAAGAAGAAGTATCTATTGAAAAAGATGATAATGAAGATACTATAAAAGAAGAAAAAGATATTAAGATTATTGAAGAAAAAAAGGATTTTAAAGAAAAAAAAGAAGAAAAGATAAAATTATCAACTATGATAGGCACTATTGTTTTAACTGGTTTAGTTATTTTTATCTTTGCTTATACTATATGTAATTTTTATGTTGGTTTTAAATATAGAAATAGTGATAATAATGTAACAGAAACTAATAAATAGATAATATTTGTTTAAAGAATATTTTGGTATCATTAAAATAGATCATTTTGGTTATTTGATCTATTTTTTTAATTTTTCCTTTTAAAAAATTAATATAACCATCTTTATAAAATTTTAAAATTACTAATTCTTGGGAATAATAAGCTTCAATTATTTTTTCTTCTATTTCTTTTATTTCTTCATCAGATAAAATAGGTTTTTCTACCTTTTCTTTTTCTTTTCTTAAATTTTCCATTATTTTTTGACTAGATATAACGGAATTAAAAGGTTGCCATTTAATAATACCTCGATCTTTCATGCATCATGACCTCCAATTTTTTTATTTCTTTCTATTGCGGTTGAATCAGGTAAAAGATTAGATGCTTTAATTAAACTATTAAAACCAAATTTACCTTTAATATCATCAATAGCTGAATTTATTTTAATATTTTGTTTTATTTCTTCACTAGTTTCAAATAAATTAAGTTGAACACCAGTTTTAGTTACTAAACCTCCACAGGAAATACTTACTTTTCTAATAGGTAAAAATTCATAATAACGATCAAATATATAAAAACATTCTTGGGTTATTTCTTGACTAGAATCAGTAGGATTATCTAATTTTAAAGAATGATAAAAACCTCCACTTATATCTTTAGAATAACTAATACCTAAGCCAATAATAGTTGTTTGTTTATTATTTTGTCTAAGACGATAAGTAATAGTATCAACCATTTCCCGAATAATTAATTTAATATTATTTTCATTATAATCTTTAAATAAAACTTGGGAATGACTAAAAGATTTATCTTTAGGTAATTGTTTATAATCACTAATAATACTTTCATCTATTCCATGCGCATGATTCCATAGTTCTTCACCCATAATACCAAATTTACTTTTTAATTTATTAACATCATATAAAGCTAAATCTTTAATACTATAAATATTTAAATTATTTAAATTTTTTTCCATTCTTGGGCCTATTCCCCACATTTTAGATAATGGGGTAAGAGGCCATAGCTTTGTTTCTACATCTTGATAAGTCCATTTAGCAATCCCATTTTTATATTTTTTAGCTTCTGTATCCATGGCAACTTTAGCTAATAACATATTAGGACCAATGCCACAGGTGGCTGTTAAACCAGTTTTTATTTCAATTGTCTTTAAAATCTCTAAAGCTATTTCATAATCACTTTTTTTATACATTTTTAAATAGTTAGTTAAATCTAAAAAACATTCATCAATAGAATAAATATGTAAATCTTCCATAGCAACATAATCTAAATAAATATTAACTACTTCTTGACTTTTTTTAATATAAAGACTCATTCGGGGAGGAACTATTTGGTATTTAATATGAGGAGGTATTTCATATAATCTGGTTCGTGATTTAATTCCTTTATTCTTTAAATAAGGGGTAATAGCTAAAGTTATAGCTCCTTGACCTTGCCTTGGATTAGCTACCACCAAAGGGGTGGTGAAGGGATCTATTTTTCGTTCAACACATTCACATGAAGCAAAAAAACTTTTTAAATCAATACATAAGATATGTCTATTTTGCATATTATCCCTCCAAACATTTGTTTTAATAAAACTATTATATCGTAAAGTTAATGTTTTGACAATTCCTTTTTTTGGTAAATATGTATAGATTTATGAACAATAATTTATTATAATAATAGAGTAAAGGATGGATGAAGATGAATGATGTTTTAGTAACTATTGGTAAATTAGAAATAAAATGGTATGCAGCATTAATACTAGTAGGAGCATTACTTGGAATATTAATGATTTTAAAAGAAGGAAATCGTTATAGAATATCCAAAGATTTTTTATTTAATTTATCATTTTGGACAATTATATTTGGTATAATTGGCGCAAGAGTATATTATGTGTTATTTAATTTAGAATATTATCAAAATTTTGCTGATGTTTTTAAAATATGGGAAGGGGGACTTGCTATTCATGGAGGAATTATCGCTGGTTTAATAACTCTTATTATCTATTGTAAGAAATATAATGCCCGCATCTTAAGAATTACCGATTTAGTTGCCCCAGCTTTATTACTTGCTCAAGCCATAGGTAGATGGGGAAACTTCTTTAATATGGAAGCTCATGGGGCTGCGACAACAATCGAACATTTACAAAATTTACATATTCCAGAGTTTATTATTGAAGGAATGAAAATAGATGGTATTTATTATGAACCAACCTTTTTATATGAATCTTTATGGTGTTTATTAGGTTTAATTATTATTTTAATTATTCGGAGATTAAAATATACGAAGGTAAGTCAAATAACCGCGGTATACTTAATGTGGTATGGTTTAGGGCGTTTTATTATTGAAGGAATGCGCACAGATTCTTTAATGCTTGGAGGCTTTAAAATGGCCCAAATAGTATCCGTTGTGATGATAGTTGTTGGTTTATTTATAATTTTAATTACCAGTCGTAAAGGAAGATATGAAGATTTATATAATGCTGATGAAGAAAATATTCGTTTTTAAAAAGTAGCTAGTTCTACTTTTTTTGTTTAATTTAAGTAATTTATTTCCATACTAAAAAAAGAAAAGAGGTTATATTATGTATGATATTATTATCGTTGGTATGGGGATAAGTGGAATCACGGCAGCTATATTTGCTAAAAGAAGAAATATGAAAGTATTATTATTAGATAAAAAATATCCTGGGGGTTTACTTAATAATATTGATACAATTAGTAATTATCCAGGTTTAATTGCTATAAGTGGACCTGATTTTGCCCAAATATTATTAAAACAAATTCAAGCTTTAGATATAGAATATAAATTAGAAGAAGTTATATCATTAGATTTAAAGAAAGAAATAAAAATAGTTAAAACAAAAAGTAAAGAATATCAAGCTAAGAAAGTAATATTAGCTTTAGGAAGAAAACCTAAGTATTTAGGTTTAGATAATGAATTAGATTATTTAGGAAGAGGAGTTGCTACATCAGCTTTAAAAGAAGCTAAAAGTTATCAAGATAAAGTTATTGCTGTTGTGGGAACAGGAAATAGTGCTTTACAAGAAACTTTATATTTAACTAAATATGCTAAGAAAATATATTTACTTAATCGGAGGGATGCTTTTCGGGGAGAAGAAAAATTAGTAGATGAAGTAAAAAAGAATGAAAAAATAGAAATTATATATAATGTTACTTTAAAGAAAATTAATGAAGAAAATAAAAAAATAAATAGTATAAAGTTAAGTAATGAACAAAATATTAAAGTAGAAGGAATATTTGTTTATATAGGATATAGACCTGATACTAATCTTGTAAAAGAATATAAAATATTAGATAGTAATAATTATATAAAAGTTGATTATAATTATGAAACAAGTATTAAAGATGTTTATGCTATTGGTGATTGTATACCTAAAGATGTTTTTTTACTTATAACTGCTGCGAGTGATGGAGCTAAAGTTATCTATCGGATGAAATAAATTATATCTTTAAAAAGTAACTATTTTATTTTATAATATTATCATAGGTAAAGGAATGATAAATTTGAAAAAAATAGTAGATGGAAATATAGCTTGTAGTAGAATAGCCTATCTTTTTAGTGAAGTTTGTAGTATATATCCTATTACACCTTCTAGTCCAATGGCTTCTAATATAGATGCTTTAACTAATGAAGATAATTATAATTTATTTTATGATAAACCAAGAGTTTTAGAAATGGAGTCTGAAGCAGGAGCAGCTGGAGCAATGCATGGGGCTTTACTTGCGGGTTCTCTTGCTTCAACATTCACGGCGAGTCAAGGTTTATTATTAATGATTCCTAATATGTATAAAATGGCTGGGGAAATGCTTCCTGGAGTTATTCATGTGGCAAGCCGGAGTTTAGCAACCCATGCTTTATCTATCTTTGGTGATCATCAAGATGTTTATGCTGTAAGACAAACAGGTTTTTGTATGTTATGTTCAACAAATGTTTTTGATGCACAAAATTTAGCCGCGGTTGCTCATTTATCAGCCATCAAAGGAAGTCTTCCTTTCTTACATTTTTTTGATGGTTTTCGAACTAGTCATGAATTAAATACTATTGATGAATTAGAATATAAAGATTTATTACCTTTAATAGATTATGATAAAATAGAAGAATTTAAAAAAAGAACTTTAAATGTTGATCATCATTTTCAATATGGGATGGCGCAAAATGAAGATGTTTATTTTCAATGTATGGAAGCCCGTAATAAGAATTATGAAGAAATACCTGACATTGTAAATGATTATATGGAAAAAATTAATAAAATAATGGGAACAAATTATAAACCATTTAATTACTATGGATCAGCTAAAGCCGAGAATATAATCGTGGCAATGGGTAGTGTTAATGATACAATTAAAAAAGTTGTAGATAAATTAGGTAATGTTGGTTTAATTGAAGTTCATTTGTATCGTCCTTTTAGTGCCAAATATTTTTTAGAATGTTTACCAAAAAGCGTGAAGAATATTGCTGTTTTAGATCGAACAAAAGAAGCTGGTAGTGTTGGTGAACCTCTTTATCTAGATGTTTGTAGCGTTTTAAAGGATCAAGATATTAATGTTTATGGAGGAAGATATGGTTTAGCTAGTAAAAATACTACTCCAGCTGATATTGCTTCTGTTTATGCTAGTTTAGATGAAGGCATTCATCATAATTTTACAATTGGCATAATTGATGATGTTACTAATTTAAGTCTTCCGAAAATTAATTTTGTTTTACCAGTTGATAGTCAAGAAATTAAAATATATGGCTTTGGTTCAGATGGAATGGTTAGTGCTAGTAAAGATTTATTAAAAATAGTTCATCAAAATTTAAATCAATATGTCCAAGGTTATTTTGAATATGATTCAAAGAAAAGTGGAGGCGTAACTGTTTCTAATTTAAGATTTAGTGATAAGAGTATAAATGAACCTTATTATGTAACAAATCCAGCCATGGTTGTTGTTACTAAAGATATTTATTTTCGTTTATTTGATATGTTAAATAATATTAAAGATAAAGGTATTTTATTAATTAATACTGTTAAAAAAGAAGAAGAATTAATTAAATTTTTACCTAATAAAGTTAAAAAAATAATTCATGATAAAAAATTAATTGTTTATTATTTAGATGCAGATAATATTGCTTTAAAATATGGTATTAAAGGAAAAATAAGTAAGATTATGGAAGTTTTAATCTTAAATTTATTAAAAGTAGATAATGCCTATGCAATGATTAAAGAAAATATTAAGAAAGCTTTTGCTACTAAAGGAGAAAATATTATTAAAAGTAATATAGAAGCAATGGAAGAAGCATTAAAGAGTTTAAAAACATTAAATAATGATTTAGAATATAGTAATACTTTAGAAATAATAGAAGATGATGTTATTGATTTAATTAAAGCAAGAAAAGGGGGAGAATTACCGGTTAGTAAGTTATTAGATTATGCAAATGGTTCTTTTCCAAGTGGAACAAGTTTTCAAGAAAAAAGAGGTATATCAGGGATAGTACCTGTTTGGCATCCGGAAAATTGTATTCAATGTGGTATGTGTAGTATTAGTTGTCCTCATGCTGTTGTTAGAACTATTGCACATAATGATTCAGCTAAAGGAATTCCTTTTCTTGGGCAAGATAATTTAAGATATGAAGTAATAATTAGTGAAGAAGACTGCACCGGATGTGGTGTTTGTGCAAATGTTTGTCCTGGTAAAAAAGGACAAAAGGCTTTAGTTATGATGGAAAAAATAGCTCATAAGTTAGATGGTAAAT
This sequence comes from uncultured Bacilli bacterium, assembly GCA_947629305.1. Classification (GTDB taxonomy): domain Bacteria; phylum Bacillota_I; class Bacilli_A; order RF39; family UBA660; genus Onthocola_B. The sequence goes on from CANRDD010000003.1 coordinate 25,709, forward strand.
ATGAAGAAAAGAATATTAATCCTTTAAATAAATTTACGATTAAAGGAAGTCAATTAGAAAAGCCTTTATTTGCTTATTCGGGAGCTTGTGCAGGATGCGGGGAAACCCCTTATATTAAGTTATTAACCCAATTATTTGGCCAAAAGTTAATTATAGCTAATGCTACAGGTTGTTCTTCAATCTACGGGGGATCATTTCCATCTAGTCCTTATTCTATTCCTTGGGCTAATTCCTTATTTGAAGATAATGCCGAATTTGCTTTAGGTATTCATTTATCATATGTTCAAAAAAGAGAAAGAATTAAGAAAATAATGACAAGTTCCATTGATTCGGTTGATCAAAATGTAGCCCATACTTTTCAAAGATGGCTTAATAATCCTGAAGATTTTGCTGAAACTATGCAGGTTAAGAAAGATTTAGAAAAGATGTTAATTCCCAAAGAATTAAAAGAATTACTTGATTATATTCCGACAAGAACGATCTGGGCTATTGGAGGAGATGGCTGGGCTTATGACATAGGTTATGGAGGTCTTGATCATCTTCTTCATAGTAATCAAAATGTTAAAGTATTAGTTCTTGATACCGAAGTTTATTCAAATACAGGAGGGCAAGCTAGTAAAGCTACAAAACTTGGCGCCGTCGCAGAATTTGCTAACTTTGGTAAAAAGACCCATAAAAAAGATTTATTTAAAATGGCTACATGTATTCCTAATTGTTATGTTGCGAGTATTTCTTTAGGAGCAAATTATGCTCAAGCCATCAAAGCTTTCGAAGAAGCGGATAAACATGATGGACCTGCTTTAATCATTTGTTATGCTCCATGTATTGAACATGGTATTAAAACAGGCATGGGTACAAGCATGTTAGAAGAAAAACTAGCCGTGGAATGTGGTTATACGCTTTTAATGCGTTATGATAAAGCTTTATATTTAGATAGTAAGGAACCTGATTTTACTAAATATCAAGAATTTTTAGATAATGAAGTTCGTTTTAATGCTTTAAAAATTAAAGATTCATCTTTAGCTCAAGAACTATTAAATGATCAAAAAGAATATGCTATGGAAAGATATGAATATTATAAAAATATATCTTTAAAAAAGTAGGTTTAAAATGGTTGTCTGGGATCAAATTAAAGATTATTTAAAACAATATATATTATTAGATATATTAGCATCTGTTATAACCTTTATCTCTTGGCATTACTTCACAGAGAATTTAGGTTTATTTATGAGTTTAGTTAGTATGTATATTTTAATTGATATTTATATTGGTTATAATAATGGTAAAGAAAATGATTTATATGAAGTTATAGCTTTATTTATTATTATCATTATTTATCAAATTATTACTTATTATTTAATAAAATGGCTTTTCCTTGAATATTCTACTATTAGATTATTATTTTCTTGGTATTCCATGGTTCGCCTTAGTTTTTTTCCCTTTGCTATTGCATCTTTTATTGGTTGGAAAAATTATTAAAATAAAAAAAGACGGAGATTTGCTCTTCACAAATCTCCAAAAGAATAAAAAGGGGTTGACTAGTGTGATACTAGCACCAATTCGCCTTCTTTAGTGAATTGGTGATTACTATCCTAACCGATTTAACTTAATTTGTCAATATTTTTTGCTAAAAAATTTATAAAAAATATTAAATTAAGGTTTTACTTAGATATTTAGGGTATTATAAGGAGAAGAAAATGGACATAGATGTATTAACTAATTTAGGACCTAAAAATAAAAATTTATTAAATAAATTAAATATATATACGTTAAATGATTTATTAACTTATTATCCATATCGTTATAATTTTATAACTATTAAAAATATTAATGAAGCTTTAGATGAAGTTGTTTATATTAATGCGATAGTATTAAGTGATATTAAAGTAAATTATATTAGAAAGAATTTTAATATATTATCTTTTATTGCATCTAATAATAATATTAATTTTAAAGTAACGATATATAATAGAGCTTTTTTAAAAAATGCTTTATATTTGAATAGAGAAATATTATTAATAGGTAAATATAAAAAAATAAATAATACTTTTATAGCGAGTGATATTAAATTTAATATATTTAATAATAAAATAGAAGCTGTTTATCATTTAACTGAAGGTTTAAAATTAGCTAATTTAGAAAAATATATGTTAGAAGCTATAGATAAAAATATAAAAATAGATGATTATATACCTAATTATTTATTAGAAAAATATCATTTTATTTCTAAAGATATAGCTTTAAAATATATTCATTTTCCTCATGATATAAAAGAAATAAAACAAGCTAAATTAAGATTAATATATGAAGAATTATTTATTTATACTTTTAAATTAAATTATTTAGCAATGTTAAATAAAAGAGCAAAGGGATTAAAGAAAGATTTTTTAGTTGAAGATATAGATGATTTTATTAGTTCCCTACCATTTAAATTAACTAGTGATCAATTAAAAACAATAAATGATATTATTAATGATTTAAAAAAGGAAAATAGGATGAATAGACTTATCTTGGGGGATGTTGGAAGTGGGAAAACGATTGTCGCGGTTGTAGCTATACTTGCTAATTATTTAAGTGGATATCAAGCTACATTCATGGCACCAACGGAAATCCTTGCCAGGCAACATTATGAAGCTTTAACTAATTATTTTCATAATTATGATTTAAAGGTTGCTCTTTTAACAGGAAGTATGCGAAAAAAAGAAAAAGAGAATCTTTATGAAAAAATAAAAAAGAAGGAAATAGATGTTGTCATAGGGACACATGCTTTATTAAATGAATCTTTAAATTTTGCTAGTCTTGGTTTAGTTATCACTGATGAACAACACCGTTTTGGGGTTAACCAAAGAAATATTTTACAAAATAAAGATGGTCATGGCCAAGCTGATGTTTTGTATTTAAGTGCCACACCTATTCCAAGAACTTATGCTTTAACGATCTATGGGGATTTAGATATTTCGCAAATTAAAACTAAACCAAATATGCGTAAAGAAATAATAACGAAGGTTAAAACCGAAGACCAAATAACGGAAGTATTAAAAGCTATGTTGGAAGAATTAAAACAAAATCATCAAATTTTTGTTGTTTCGCCTTTAATTGAAAATGAAGAAGAAACAAATTTAAAAAGTGTAAATCTTTTAAAAGAAAAATTAACTTTAGCATTTAAAAACTTAGTAAGAATTGAAGTATTACATGGCAAATTAAAACAAAAAGAAAAAGATGCACTAATGGAAGATTTTCAAAAAGGAAATATAAAAATATTAATTGCTACGACAGTAATTGAAGTGGGAATTGATATTCCAATGGCTACAATGATGGTTATTTTTAATGCTGAACGGTTTGGCTTAGCAACTTTACATCAATTAAGAGGTCGGGTAGGACGAAGTAATTTGCAAAGTTATTGTTATTTAATTAGTAATACCAAAGATAATGAACGTTTAAAAGTTATGGAAGAAAGTACGGATGGATTTTATATTAGTGAAAAAGATTTTGAACAAAGAGGACAAGGGGATTTATTTGGAGTTAAACAAAGTGGGGATATGAATTTTAAAATAGCTAGTTTTCAAAGAGATTATAAGATATTACTTCAAACAAGCCAAGATGCTAAAGAATATTTAAGTTCTTCAAAATATCAAGAAAATAAATTGTATCAAGAAATAATTAACCAAATTAATTTTTTAGATTAAGAAAAAATTTTAAAAATGATATTGACAAATGAAGAAAATATTAGTAATATTAAACTAGCATGATAGACATCATGCTAATAACCTGATCTCTCTTACGATTCAAATGTGAAGAGATCAACCAAAACCCCCTAAGAGAGAGCGAGAGCCCTCTCATTTTTGTTTAGGTTAGGATCTAAGGACCTTATACTATGAAATAATTTAAAAAATGCACAATTATTGTGCAAAATATATTAAGAAAAATACAAAAATGCACAATATTTTTAAAATATTGTGCATTTTTGTTTCTTTTTAGGTAAAAATATGATAGAATTTGTTTAGGAGACGAAATTATGGAACCATTTAAAGCTGAAATGTTACCAATAAACTATACTATTGATAAAGAATTATTATCTTTAATTGCGGAAGCTAACCAAAAATATGGTGAGTATAAGATTAATTTAAAAAATAGCAAGTTTGATTCAAGATTTTTTTTAGATTCTATTATTTTAAGTGAAAGCTTAAAATCAACCCAAATTGAGGGAACACAAATATCACAAGATGATATGTATTATTTAAAATATATGCCAAAAACAGATGATACTAGTGAGATTCAAAATTTAAAAAGAGTTATTGAATATGCAAAAGATAATTTAAAAGAGCAAAAAAGAATTGATATACATTTTTTGAATAGCATTCACAAAATACTATTAGATAGTGTAAGAGGCAATAATAAAGAACCAGGAAAAATTAGAAATATTCAAAATTGGATTGGTCCTAAAGGTTGCACTATTGAAGAAGCAATATTTGTTCCCCCTATACCAGATGATGTTCCATTATTGTTAAATAACTTATTTGATTATATGAATAATTTATATATTGATCCAATATTTATAAATATGGCTATTTCTCATTCCCAATTTGAAACTATTCATGCATACAGAGATGGAAATGGAAGATTAGGAAGAGCTTTAATACCTATACAACTTGCCTTACTTACAGGTGAAGAACCAATTCTATTTCTTTCTGAAGTAATAGAATTGTATAAACCAAGTTATCATAAGTTTTTGAATGAAAGTCGTAAAGGTAATATGTTAGGATTTATTAAGTTTTTTCTTCAATGCATAATAGAACAATGCAATAGTAATATTGCGAAAATTAATAGAATCCAAAAAATTTATGAAGATGATATGCAATTAATTGTTGAAAAATTAAGTAGTAATGCAATTTATAGAATAATGCCAGCTATCATTCATCAAATTGTATTTACCAAAAAAGAAATTGAAGAAGAATCTGGTGTTTCAAGAAATACTGTATCTACATTAATTGATAAATTAACAGATCTTGGTATTTTAGTTAAGGATTCTACCTATGCAAAAATAGGATACCGTTATAATAAAATTTATAATGTTTTTGTAGGAAAAAATTAAAAAGTGTTAATGGAGCAAATTATTTAATTGAAATAGTTGGTAAATTTTAAATGATAAAAGAGAGTGGAAATTCTCTCATTTTTTATGTATTAAACTTTATATTGTTTGACAAATAAACTGAAAAATAATATAATATCAGTGTAATTGTCAAAAGGAGAAAAAGAAAAATATGAAAAAAGAGGAGAAAATTAATTATAAAATTGATAGTGATATTCTTAAAAATTATGTAGAAACCATTAATTCAATAAGAATGCCTATGCGTAAAATTAAAAACCAACTTAATAAACCAACAAAGTCAGAACAAATAAATAATATTAGTGATATGGTTAATGCTATAAAAGAACTATCAATAAAATATCCAAATGAACAAACAAAAATATATATTGATGTTATAAAACAAATAATGAATATTAATAATGGAATACTTTCTACAAGAATGATAGAACCTCTGAATATTAGTAGACAATATCTATCAATTATGAAAAAAAATAATGATATAGAAAAAGTTTCAAGGGGTATTTATATTTTTCCGAGTACTTTTGAAGATAGTTATTTTCTATTTCAACAAAAATATAAAAAAGTTATTTTTTCTCATATGAATGCTCTTTATTTTTATGGTATGACAGAAGATTTTCCTTATAATTATAGTGTAACTGTTCCTGAAAATTATCATGTTAATACTGTAAATGAAAAATGTAATGTTTTTTATGTAGATGATGATATATATGATATAGGTATTGTCGAAGTTAAAACACCAAGTGGAAATAAAGTTAAGGCTTATGATAAAGAAAGATGTATTTGTGATATTATAAGATCACAAGGTAGGATGGATCCTGAACAAGTGAAAAAATCTGTTAAACAATATATGCAAAGCAAGGATAAAAATATGGCTAAACTATCTGATTATGCCAAAAAAATGGGAATAAGCAAAAAAGTTATGGAAATGGTAGGTGCGTATTATGAGTAATTCTGCTCAATCAGTAAAGGATAAACTGAAAAATATTTCTAAAGAAAAAAATGTTGATTTTAATTCTGTAATGCGTTTTTATATGTATGATAGATTTGTTGAACGTTTATCAGTAAGTAAGTATAAAGATAATTTTATATTAAAGGGTGGTTTCTATTTAAGTAAATTATTTGGAATAGATAATAGAAGTACTATGGATATTGATGCGGCAATAAGATAAGAAATGTAAAATTTACAGATGAAAATATTATTAAAATAATAAACGAAATTATTAATATAGATGTAGAAGATAATGTAAAATTTGAAATTCAAAAAACATCGGCAATTCGCACTGAAGATGTTTATGGTGGATTAAGAATTACAATAAATTTTACTTTAGAGAATATAAGAGATCAGTTTCATATTGATATAGCTACAGGTGATCCCATATATCCAGGTCCAGATGAATATAAATATGAATCATTAATAGGAAATGAGGTATATAATGTCTGGTCGTACAATTTGGAAACCGTTTTAGCAGAAAAAATAGAAACTATACTAAGTAAATTAGAGGCAAGTAGTAGAATGAAAGACTATTATGATATTTATTTAATTTATAAATTTAAATTAAATAAAATTAATAAAGCTAAATTTAAAGGTGCCGTAAAGAAAACTTTTGAAAAAAGAGAATTTAATGTCGATTTGCTTGGAAATTTAAATATAATTAAAGATAGTAAGATATTAAGAGATAAATGGACAAGTTATGCCCGAAAGAATAGTTATGCTCGAAATATAGAATTTGTTGAAACAATAAAATGCTTAGAAGAATTTGTTAATATAATACTAGAAGATGAATAAATTTTTAGATTAAAGTAAATTACCACATTTGTTTGTCTAATGTGGTAATTTACTTTAAAAATATTTAAAATAATAGAAACATAGTTTTTGACAAATCTACGGATAATTTAACTTTTATCCGTAGATTTGTCAAAAGCTATTTAACTTAACATACTTGTTCTAAAATAATAAAAGGGATATAATGAATATATCCTATTTTTTTTCGATTAAAATATTTATGAAATTAGATTTACCTTATAAGAGTAATATAAATAATATTTGTATTAATTTATTAAAAGATAATATTATTAATTATAGTAATAATTATAATTTAATAAAAGAATCGCAAATATATTTATATGCTAATTATTTAAAAGTATTTTATAATAAAAAAATATATATAATAACAATAATATCAATAAATACCTCTTTATATTGGTATTTAAAACCATGGCATAATACTTATTTATTAATTAAATATAAAACAAATATTAATTTAAATACTATTTTAACTTTAATCCATGATTAAAGGGGATAAAGCTTCATCTAATACATTAAAACTTACTTCATTTACACCATAAGAATCGCGAAGAGATAAAGCAATAGAATATTTTACTTCTTCTAATATTTTATCATCATTTAAATTAGCAATTAAATAATTATCAAATGATAAAGATATACTATTTTCTAATAATTCATAATTAACTAAATTAGTTGAAGATGCTAAATAACTAATTAAATTAGTATGATAAATTGGTGTCGTTTTTAATTCTTTAATTATTATTTCTACTTTTTCACAATTTTCATTACTTATTGTTGTTACAGGAACATAATAATATAAATCATTATTTTTACTTAAATAATATACTGTTGTTTTACTAGTATCTTTAATAGAATCTAAATTATATATTTTATTAATACCATAACTTTTATCTAATATAGCTGGTATTTTTTTCCCACTGGGCATTTTCATTAAAGGTTTATTATCTACATATAAACTTATTTTATTTATTTCTTTAAGTTCAGTTAAAGAATAAAGAATGGCTTCAATTAATTTTTCTTCATCATCTTTTTTAACATTTAAAATATTTTGATCAAAATTAAGTTTTAATAAACCATCATTTAAATCAAAATTTAAAAGATGGGTATTTTCTGGTATTATAGCCATGAATCCTTCAGGAATATAACTAGACTTAGGACTATTTATAGTTAATGTTTCAATAATTTGACTAATTATTTCGTTTATTTCCTTTTTATTTTTAACAACACTCGTTCGGGCAACATATTCCATTTTATCAATTAAAAAAATTGGTAATTTTTCAGCTTCAATATAAGTTAAAGATTCTGATATACTTTCTTTCGTGGGAAAAATATATATAATTAATAAAATTATTAAAGCTAATGTTGCAATCATAATTCTTCTTATTGACGATTTTTTTAACATATTTAAACACCCATTACAAATATATTTTTAATTTAAAAAAAAAGACCTTAGTCTTTTTAAGAAATATTTAAAATTCCCATGCGAATAAGTTCTACGACAGCTCCAGCTCTTCCTTTAACACCTAGTTTTTGAATAGCATTGGAGATATGATTCCGCACAGTTTTTTCACTTATTTTTAATTCTTGGGCTATTTCCTTTGTTGATTTATTTAAAACAAGTAGGGAAAATACTTCTTGTTCCCGATCTGTTAAGATGCTTTTTTTCATAAACTTCACCTTTCTTATTCTAAAAATAACTTCATAATATTTTATGAAGTATTTAGAAAAAAGGTGCTAGTTGTTATTCAAACTTAACTGTTATATACTTTTGGGTATTATATAAACTTTGTACTTCCCGAATGATATTATTAGCTAGTTCATTTGAATGTTCTTTACTAGAACATATAATACTAATAGTATCATTATTAAGTTTAACAAAAGTATCAAATTTAAATTTTTCTTTAATTAATTTTTCAATTTTTTCTGTTTCACTCTTTTGATTACTAAGAGCTTGTAAACTATTATAGGCATCATTTTTTTCTTCTAAAGAAGCCGCGGTATCAAGTAAAATATTTTGATAATTTTCAATTTGCTTTAATATTTCTTCATCTTCACTAACTCTTAAAGCGACAATTACATCTGATTCTTTAACCTCCAAAACATCAGAGACATCATTGTTTCCAGCTAAGACACTTAAAGTATCATCATCCATCGTGACATAATAAATACCTAAAACTAAAATTAGGGAAAATAAGGTTATAAACCATAAATTTTGTTTGTTAATCATTTCTTCATCCTTTCTTATTCTAATTAACTATATGAGCTTTTTTTAAAAATATTTAAAAAAATTTAAGAAAAAAAAAGGAAATTGGGCATCTATCGGATTATATATATATGAAGGGAGAATTTTGGAATATATGCAAACGGTTAAACAACACGATACAAAAGACTGTGGAGCATGCTGTCTTTTAGCCATTATTAAATATTATAAAGGGAATGTTCCTTTAGAGAAAGTTCGTCTTGATGCTAAAGTTACATCAAGAGGAACCTCGGCTTTAAATTTAATTGAAGCAAGTAAAAAATATGGTTTTGAAGCCATGGGGGTTAAGGTTGATAATCTTCAACAGGACAATATAAAATTGCCAGCTATAGCTCATATAATTACTAAAAATGGTTTAGAACATTTCGTTGTTATTTATAAAATTAAATCATCAGTGCTTTATATCATGGATCCAGCTAAAGGAAAAATAATAATGAAAACGAGTGAGTTTAATAAACTTTGGGATCATGTTTTATTACTTTTTTATCCCAAGATGCCTATTATTTTTATGAAGTCTAATAATAGTTTATTAACTTTATTTTTAAAAATAATAGGTAAACAAAAAACATTATTCTTAAGTATTATTATAACTAGTAGTATTTTATGTTTTTTAACCATTATCAATAGTTTTTATTTAAAAGTTGTTGTTGAAGCGATAAATGAGGGTTGTGATTTATCTTATATTTATTTTTGGTTAATAGTTTTTTCTTTTTTACTTTTATTTAAACTATTATTTTCTAATATGCGAAAAGTTTTAGAAAATCACTTAAATAAAAATATTGATACACTACTTTTAGCCCAATTTATTGAGCATATTTTCCATCTTCCTTTAAGTTCAATAGAAGCTAGAACAAGTGGAGAGATTATGACAAGGGTAGGTGAAGTTTTAAATATTAAATCTCTTTTCACAGATATCTTTATTAATACTTTTTTAGATTTATTTCTAGCTTTAAGTATTATGCCTATTTTATATATAATTAACATTTCGTTACTTAAAATAATCCTTCTTTTTCTAATAATTTATTTTCTAATAAATTTAGGAATAAATAAAATAGTTTATAAAAAGGCATATCAAAATATTGAACTAGAAGCTGAGTTTAATACCACATTACTTGAAGCCTTAAATATGTTAGTTAGTTTAAAAAACTTACAAAAAGTAAAGATAGCTTTACAAAAAATAGAAGAAAAGCTATCGAACTATTTGTATGATAACTTTAAAGTTGTTCAGTTTTTAAATAATCAAAATAATTTAAAAATATGGTTAAATGAAATAGGTTTATTTTTAATTAATGGTTTAGGATTTATTTTGATTTATCAAAATAAATTATCTTTAACTAATTTAATTACTTTTAATACCTTACTTACCTTTTTCTTAGAACCTTTAAAACATATCATGGATACTATACCTAAATTATTATTTATTAAAGCTAGTTTTACCAAAATTAATGAATTTTTAAGTATTGAAGAAGAAAAGGAGGGAAATAGTAAGTACTTAGATAATTATGATTTAGAGATTACTAGTTTAAAATATAGTTATAATAATTATGATTTAGTTATTAATAATTTAAATGTAGAAATAAAGATGGGGGAAGTAGTCTTATTAAAAGGGGCAAGTGGGACGGGTAAATCAACTTTATGTAAGATTTTAACTAAAAGTATTGTAGATTATCAAGGTAATATTTTAATTGCTAACTATAATCTAAAAGATTATAGTTTAGCAGTAATAAGAAATAATATTACTTATGTATCCCAAAGAGAAAGTTTATGCACGGGTACAATTAAAGATAATATTTGTTTAGGTAAAATGGTTGATGAGAAAAGATTTTTAGAAGTATGCAGGATTTGTCATATTGAAAATATTGTTAGTAGTAAACCTTTAAGATATAATACGATAATTAATAATGAATCAAGTTTTATCTCGGGAGGAGAAAGACAAAGAATTATTTTAGCTAGAGCTTTAATGGAAGATGCAAATATTTATTTAATTGATGAAGCTTTAAGTGAAGTCGATTATGCTTTAGAAAGATCTATTTTAAATAATTTATTTATCTTTTTAAAAGGAAAAACTATTATTTATATTACCCATAAAAATCAAGATGATTTATTTAAACATATTCTTTACTTGGAGGCTAAAAATGGATTATAATACGCTTTTAAATATTAAAGTACCTTTAAAATTATTTTACACAATTTTAATATTTATTTTTCTTTTAGCTTTAATAATTATAAGTAATTTAAAGTATTATGAAACCAAAGATTATGAAGGTATATATCAAGATAATTTAATTAAAATAAATGTTTACCAAAAAGACCTTGATACAATATTAAATGGAACATTTATTAAAATTAATAACCAAAAATATAATTATCAAATAATCTCTTTAAGTGAAGTAATTATAGATAATAATAAAAACTATCAAATAATAAGTATCCAAATTAATAATCAATTTTGGCCTAATGAAGTATTAAATATAAAAGCTTATGCTCATAAAGAAAGTATTAAAGAAAAAATATTAAAATATATAGGAAAGGAGATGGAATAAATGGTTTTATCAAAAGAAGAATTAACCAAAGTTCAAGGGGGAAGTAAAACCCTCTGGTTTATCGTCGGGGTTATAGGTACTTTTTTAGCCGGATTATTTGATGGTATCGTTAATCCTAATCGTTGTAATTCTGATTCTGATTCTGATTAATTTAAACTTTAGAAAGGAGGTTTTAAAATGGAATTAAGTAAGCAAGAGTTAAAAAACATCGTAGGAGGAGAGTCTATAGGGACAGTGATTAATGCCATTACTAAAGCATTTTCGACGATTTTTGACTTTGGTCGTTCAGTAGGTTCTGCTTTAAGAAGAATAACAAGTAAAAAATATTGCGAAATATAGGTGAATTATTCCCCTTATTCCTTTAAATTCTTGCAAAAAAGAGTTGCAAGCCCAAAATCATAATGTTATAATATTCTATAGAAAAAAACGGAAGGAGGGAAAAAATGACAAAAGTTGTGGTTAAAAATGGCGATGTTGAATATGCTTTAAAAAAGTTTAAAGCTAAATTTGCCAAGAGCGGTGTCCCTTCTGAAGTGAAGAAAAGAAAACACTATGAAAAACCTGGAGTAAAAAGAAGAAATGAAATTAAAGAAGGAATTAAAAATTCCCATAAGAAAAATCGAGGTTAAAAATGAATGCACAAATTAATGAAGATTTAAAGGTTGCAATGAAAAACCAAGATAAGTTTACTTTATCAGTCTTAAGAATGCTTAAAAGTGCTTTACAATTAGAAAGTATTAGTAAGAAACATGAATTAGATGATAATGAAGTTATTGCCGTATTAAAAAAACAAGTTAAGTTACGAAAAGATTCAATCACGGAGTTTGCTAAATTTGCTAAAGATGATAAAATCGCGGATTTAGAAAAAGAAATTGCCATAATAGATAAATACTTACCTCAAGAAGCATCAAAGGAAGAAATTGAAAAGGTTATTGATGAGTGCTTTAGCATCCTTAAACCAACATCAATTAAAGACATGGGGCAAGTAATGAAGGAAGTAACTAAGAAATTAAATAATGCGGATATGGCTTTAGTTAGTAAGCTTGTCAAAGAAAAATTACAGTAATTATTCTTACTGTAATTTTTTTTGGCATATAATTTAAAAGGTGATTGATTTTGCATTTAAAAGAAAACCTTATTAATTTTTTATATGATTTAGATTATTTTATTACAATCTATGATAATTATATTCATATTTTTAATTACAAAGAGTTAATTAGTTTAAGTGATACCAAAATAATCTTAAAAATGCCTAATTTTACTTTAGAAATAAAAGGTAATAATTTATTTATAACTAAAATGTTAAAAAATGAATTATTAATAAAAGGAAATATTCTTTTGGTAGGTAAAAGTAATGAATAAACATTTAATTAAAGTTAAAACTAAATGTAATAATTATTATTCTTTTTTAAAAAAAATACAATATTTAAATTTATCTATTTATGAAATAGAATATAAAGATAATTATGTTTATTTAAAAATAAATAATGAAGATTTAACTAAATTAAAAAAATATTTAGTTAGTTATAAATTCCAAAAAGAAGAAGATTTAGGTTTATTTTCTTTAAAAAAGAAAATAAAACAAAATCATATATTTTTAATTATGGTTATTTTAGGATTAATATTATATAGTATTTTAACTAATTTAATCGTGGAAATAAATGTTTTTCATGAAAATCAAGATTTAAGAGAATTAGTAAAAGAGGAATTAGATAGTTATGGAGTTAAAGTTTTAAGTTTTAAGAAAAGTTATAAACAATTAACCAAAATTAAAGAAGCTATATTAGAAAAGTATCCAGATAAAATTGACTGGCTAGAAATAGAAACGCATGGCATGGCTTATGATGTTAAAATTGAAGAAAGGATTATAACAGATTCTAAGGAAGAAAATAAGATTTGTGATATTGTTGCTAAAAAAAATGGGACAATTAAACATATTAAATTAGAAGAAGGAGAAAGAGTAGTTGATCTAAATGATTATGTTAGAGAAGGAGATACTTTAATAAGTGGGAAAATAATTTATAATAATGAAGAAAAAAGAAGTATTTGTGCCAAAGGAGAAGTTTATGCAGAAGTTTGGTATACAGTAGATATTTCTATTCCTTTTCATTATAATGAATATCAAGAAACAGGGAAGAAAAAATATAATATAGTTTGGGAAGTAAATGATAATAAAAAAAGAATATTAAAGAATAGATTTACTAATTTTAATTCTAAATATTATAATTTTTTAAAAATATTTAATTTTAAATTATATTTAGAAAAAGAATATGAAACAAAGGAAATTAAAAAAGAATATGGGGCAGATGAAGCATTAGAAGTAGCTCTTTTAAAGGCTAAAGATAGTATAAATAAGAAAATTGGGGAAAAAGATACGATAATTGATGAAAAAGTTTTGAAAAAAAGGATAAATAATAGTACAATGGATGTAGAAGTCTTTGTTATTGTTGAAGAATTAATAAGCACTCAAAAAGAAACATTTAATGAAGACTTATCTAGGAGTTGATATAAGTGGTTTTAAATACTTTAAAAGGTGTATTTGTCCATAATTGGCCTATATTAGTTATATTTTTAGTAACTATTGTCACAATTAGATTTTATTATTTAAGAACCCATCGGGAAAAAATATGTTTTTATAAAGAATTTTTAACAATAATAAGTATTGTTTATATTTTTTTCTTATTTCAACTTTTAACTCAAGTAGAACTTAATACTACTGGAGGACTTAATTTAATTCCATTTACCGAAATATTAAGATATGATTTTGGCAGTACTTTATTTATTTATAATGTCTTAGGTAATATTTGTATCTTTATTCCCTTTGGTTTAATTATTGCTGTTTATATTAATCCTAAAACTATTTTTTCTCCTCTTATTATTGCTTTAATTGTTTCAGCAACAGTTGAATTTGTTCAACTTAATATAGGCCGAAGTTTTGATGTTGATGATATTCTTCTTAATATTGCTGGTTCAATTATAGGTTATTTAATTTATATTGCTTTTGTAGCTATTAATAATCATTTACCTAAAGTCTTTAAAAGTGAAACATTATATAATATAATATGTGTTGTTTTAGTTATATTAATTATTTTATATATCTTAAAAATTACAAAGGTTGTGGTTATTTAATGAATGAATATAATATTGTTGATGAATATGGTTATCAAAATTATGCTTATTTAGATGAAGTTATAAAGAAAACTTTAGAAATGGAAAAGGTTAAAGAATCCATCTTTACAATTATTTTTATTGATGATGAAAAAATGCAAGAATTAAATAAAACCTATCGGAATATGGATAGAACAACTGATGTTTTATCCTTTGCTTATGAAGATAATGAATATATGGATTATAAGATGAGACATTTAGGAGAAATATTTATTTCAATTCCGAAAATGAAAAGTCAAGCTCAAGAATATGGGCATTCGGAAGAAAGGGAATTATCATTTTTAACTGTTCATGGTTTATTACATTTACTTGGTTATGATCATACGAAAGGAATAAAAGAAGAAAAAGAAATGTTTGGAAAGCAGGAGATGATATTAAATGCGTGTGGAAAAAGAAAATAAAGTAAAAGGTCATAAAAATTTTAGTTTAAAAAGACAAATAAATAGTGCTAAGAATGCTTTTAATGGTTTAATTTATGCTTATTTTAATGAACAAAGTTTATGGCTTCATGGCCTAGGTACTATTTTAGCTATTATTTTAGGTTTAATTTTTAAAATTAGTTTTATTAAATGGGCTATCTTAATTATAGCTTTAATGGTTGTTTTATCAGTTGAATTATTAAATACCGCGATTGAAGCAACAGTTGATCTTGTTACAAATGAGTTTCATCCTTTAGCCAAAATTGCCAAAGACTGTGGAGGAGCTGCGACTTTTGTAGCTACCATTGTTCTTTTAGTTATCTGTGGTTTTATTTTTATTCCTGATATCATGGCTTTATTTTAAAGGGGGGATTAGTTTATGCGCAGTGGTTTTGTTAGTATAATTGGAAGACCTAATGTTGGTAAGAGTACTTTAATTAATGCTATAATTGGGCAAAAGGTAGCTATAACAAGTGAGAAAATAGGGACAACTAGAAATATAATTCAAGGCATATATAATGAAGATGGTTATCAAATTGTTTTTGTTGATACCCCAGGGATTCATAAACCAATGGAAAAACTAGGAAGAGTTTTAAATAAACAAGCTTTTGCTTTAACCAAAGATGTTGATGTTATTTTGTTTGTTTGTGATGTCTATGCGGGAATTGGTAAAGGTGATAAATATATTTTAGAAACATTAAAAAAGAATAATATTCCTGTTATTATGGTGTTAAATAAAATAGATGAAATAAGTGAAGCTAAATTAATGGAAACTATTCTTCATTATAAAGATATTTATCCTTTTGCCGAAGTTGTTCCAACTTCAGCTTTAAAAAATGATAATATAAATCATTTAATTAATGTTATTAAAAAATATTTACATGATGATGTTCAATATTTTCCTTTAGATATGTATACTAGTAGTACTTTAAAATTTATGGCTAGTGAAATAGTAAGAGAAAAATTACTTAATGTTACGGAAGATGAAGTACCGCATAGTATTACTTGTTATACAACTTCTTTTAAAGAAGAAAAAAATATTTGCCGCATAAGTATTGATATTATTGTTGATAAAGAATCTTTAAAAAAGATTATTATAGGGCGAAGTGGAGCAAGACTTAAACAAGTTGGAACTTTAGCTCGCATAGAATTAGAAGAATTATTAGAAAAAAAAGTATATTTAGAATTATTTGTTAAAGTTATTAATAATTGGAAAGATAAAGAAAAATATTTAATTGAATTAGGTTTTTTAGATAATGAATAAAATTTATTTATAATACACATTATTATATTAGGTGATATAAATTGAATAAAAAGGATTTATGGGAAAAATTTAAAAAAAGTGGTAAAGTAGATGATTATTTAGCTTATAAAAAAGAAAATCAAGATGAATAAATTCTTGATTTTCTTTTTTATAAGTCTTTACTTGTGGTTGTTTTGGTTAAGACAGCATGAACAACAATACGATTATCCCCATCTTTACAAGTTGATAAAGTAATTATTTTATCACTTCCAGTTGGGGTAATTCCAAAGTCATATATACTTCTATTTTTTAACATTTGATAAAATTCACTTCTGACTTCATCAGTTGTAAAACTAGTACTTAAATAATCAGTTGTTTTATATATTTTATAAATAGAGAATATTTTAAATTCATAATTAGCATAAATAGTTCGATAACTAATAGTTAAATTATCCGGATTACTATACCAATTTTTACGCATAACATTTTGAAGAGTACCAAACATAACTCCACTGTAATAACGATTATGACCATAGATTAAAGTATTATCATCTAAACCATTAGTACTTTCATTTCGGTAATCTAAAAAGATCCAACCATTATTATCTTTTTCTAAATTAATATTATTTTTTAAATAATACTCATTATTACTACCTTGCACAACAGGATAATCAATATTAGTATTATTAACTTTTAACCAACCAACAACTTCAGGATTAACAACTAATAAATTAACTATATCATCATTAATAACTTTATAACTATCATTATCTTTATTTAAATTTAAATCTTCTATTATTTTTTGGGTATCTGTTATTTCAATAACTTTAGATATTGTTTCTTTAATATTTTCATTACTTTGCATAGAAACATAATTATCATAAAAAACATAAGTAAAAGAACAAGTAATAATGCCAATTATAATTAAACCACAGACATTTAATATTTTACTATTAGTTTGTTTCATAATATTTTCACTAATATAATCATTAGAATAAGCTAAACGAAATACTATTTTATATCTTTTACTTTTTCTTTTATTAAAATTCTTTAAATATTCTATTATTTTAGGATCTATGATATTATCATGAATTAATATTTTAATATTTCTTTTACTATTTTTCTTTAATATATCGACAATATATTCTAAATTATCTAAAGAAGCTTTATTAACATTAATTGTTTTTAAATATTTATTTATTTTACAAAAAGTATTAAAATCTTCTTCATCTTGTTCACTTAAAGGAAATTCCATATTTAAAGTTATTTTATAAAACATACTAGAATAAATATTTAAATTATTATCTAACATAAATTTAGATAAAAAAAGTATTTCACTTCTAGATTCAACTAGAATATGGGCTTGATCAAATAATTCTAACATAAAGGGTTGTAATGTATAACAATTAATATTTTTAATATTAGTTTTTAAAATTATTTCACATAAAGCATAACTTAAAGAAGAATCATCTTTTAAAATTAAAGAAGTAATAGATTTATTATTTTTAAAAATAGAACATATAAGTAAATATAAAGAATTATTTTCAATTATGGCTGTATCTATATTTTCTGTTTTACATAATTCACTAATAAAAGTTGATACTATTTTTTCATTTTGCTCAATATATTCATCAGAAAAAATAAGTTCATTAGCACTTATAACATTAGTATTAAGTAAATTTTTATATTCATTATTTAATCTATTTTTTTCTTTAAATATTAAAGAATTATCTTTAATTTTTATTAATATTTTTTTCATGTTTTATTATCCTTTACTTTCTTTATTATAATAACACAATTTGACAGTTTTTAATATATTTTTTTAAAAAATGTATTGTTTTTTGTATTTTTATGATATAATCTAAGCATACTAGAGATAGGAGAGATGTGTGTGAAAAAGTTTTTTAGTATTTTAGTTATAGGAATGGCAATGGTTTTAATGCCTATGGTAGCATCAGCTGCCATAAAGCTAGAAGTAAAAAGAAGTGGAAATTGTATTGATAATGGAGGAGATACTTGTAAGTGGACTTATTCTCTTAAATTAGTTGGTGATTCAGAACAAAATTATGCTAGTATCCCAATTAAAATTGCTTATGCTACAAAAGAAGGTAAACAAAATGCTGTTGTCCAAATTGATTTTAATGCCCCAACTGGTATGACTGCTGATGCTATACCTAATGGAAATGGTTATGATGTTATTTATACGCCAACATCTGGATCTGTAACAGGTAAAACAATTGATTTAGGTACTTTTGTTGCTACTGTTAAAAAAGGAGCTGAATATGACTGTACTTTAAATGTTGGTTTTGGCGATATTAAAGTTGATGTTGAAATTGAAACCGAAACAACTATTCCAAGTACAGGTGCTAGTTTACCAGTTATTATTATTGCGGGTGGCGTTTCTGTTGCGGTAGTAGCATATGTAATCTCTAAAAAGAACACAAAACTTTATAAAATTTAATTAAAATACGAAAAAAATAAACAATCTTAGTTTCTAAGATTGTTTTTTTATGGTAAAATACAACTAGGAGTTGAATTTTATGCGCGAATTTAGTGAACAAGAATTAGTAAGAAGAGAAAAATTAACTAAATTAGAAGAAAAAGGTATTAATCCTTTTGGACATCGTTATGATGTTAGTGATTTTTCTTTAAATATTAAAGAAAAATATCAAGATTATTCTCATGAAGCTTTAGAAGAAGAAAAAAAGGAAGTTAAAGTAGCAGGAAGAATAATGTTTATAAGAAAAATGGGGAAAGCTTCCTTTTTTTCCCTTAAAGATAAATTAGGAAATATACAAGTATATATTTCTATTAATGATGTGCAAGAAGAAGTATATAATTTATTTAAATCAGCTGATATAGGAGATATTGTTGGGGTTAGAGGTTATGTGATGAAAACGGGAACAGGAGAAATAACCATTAAATGTTTAGAATATACCCATTTAGTTAAAGCTTTAAGACCACTTCCTGAAAAATATCATGGTTTAATTGATGTTGAAGAAAGATTTAGAAGACGTTATGTTGATTTAATAATGAATGATGAAGCTAGAAAAATTGCTTTTGCTAGACCAAAGATAATCAGAACTATTCAAAATTATTTAGATGATTTAGGATATACAGAAGTAGAAACACCTATATTAGGAACAATATTAGGGGGAGCTGCGGCAAGACCATTTATAACGCATCATAATACCCAAAATATAGATATGTATTTAAGAATAGCTTTAGAATTAAATTTAAAAAGGCTTTTAGTGGGAGGAATGGATGCTGTTTATGAAATAGGGCGAACATTTCGAAATGAAGGAATGGATAAAAAACATAATCCTGAATTTACAATGATGGAATTATATAAAGCTTTTAGTGATTTAGAAGGTATGATGGATATTACTGAAGGTATTATATCTAATTGTGCTTTAAAATTAAATGGGACTTATGAAGTTACTTATTTAGGACAAACAATTAGTTTAGCTCCAGGTTTTAAAAGAGCTCATATGGTTGATTTAATTAAAGAAAAAACTGGTATTGATTTTTGGCAAAATATGAGTTTAGATGAAGCTAAAAAATTAGCTAAAGAACATAATATTGAAATAGAAGATCATTTTGGCTATGGGCATATTGTTAATGCTTTCTTTGAAAAATATGTGGAAGAAACTATAACAGATCCAACCTTTGTCTATGGTCATCCCGTAGAAATATCGCCATTAGCTAAAAAAGATCCAAAAGATCCAAGATTTACGCAAAGATTTGAATTATTTATTTTAGGTTGTGAATATGCAAATGCCTTTAATGAATTAAATGATCCAATTGATCAATATCAAAGATTTGAAAATCAATTAAAAGAAAAAGAATTAGGTAATGCTGAAGCTAATGAAATGGATTTAGATTATGTAGAAGCTTTAGAATATGGTATGCCTCCAGCTGGTGGCTTAGGTATGGGTATTGATCGTTTAGTTATGCTTTTAACAGGAGCTGAATCAATTAGAGAAGTTATTTTATTTCCAACAATGAAACCAAGAGATTAAAAAAAAGCAAAAAAGCTTTTTTTTCTTTGGGGCAAGTGATATAATTTTAATAAGGAGGTAGAGTGATGAAAAAAACATCTAAAAAATTAGATTTAGTAAGACTGATAGGAGGGTGTGCTTCATTAATAGGTTTTATTCTCTTAGTAATTGGAGCTTTTTTAACTGGTAATGCTAGAATTATTTTAGCTATAATTGGTTTTGTTTTATTTTTAGCTGGTGGTTTTGTTTTTACAGCTAGATGTGAAAAACATACGATGGCTAAAATGTTATTATTCTTAATATTAGCAACAGCTATATTAACTTGGTTAATTCCTTATGGTTTCTTTAATGGCTTAGATTTTTATGATTATGGCTTAGAAAGAGTAGGACTTGTTAACCTTGGTTTACTTTTACATTCTTCCATTAATTGGAATTTTGAAAGTGTTATATTCTTATTTGTTGTCGCTGGTTTCTATGGCATTTTAGGAAGAACTAATGGTTATAAAAAATTAGTTAATACTATTGCTAATAAGTTAAAAAAATACCCTTTAGTGGTAGCTATTATAACTTCATTAATTATTACAGCTTTAACATCAATGTTTACTGATACATTTGCGATGTTTATTATTGTTCCATTCTTTGTTTCGATATTATTAAGTATGAAACTAGATAAATTAACAACTTTTGCTATTACTTTTGGATCAATGTTAATTGGTGCTATTGGAGCTACTTATGGAACAGAAAGTTTATTAAACTTTAGTTATAATTTATCAGTAGAAAAAATAACAACTGGTATAGCTTATAGATTAATTATTTTATTAGTAGCTTACTTCTTATTTAACTTCTTTATATGTATGCGTATTAAAAAAGTTAATAAAGAAAAAGTAAATGAAGAAGTAGAAAATACTTTATTTACAGTGGAAAATACGAAAGATAAAACTAGTATGATTCCGGCTTTAGTAATTCTTCTTGTTGTATTTATTATTACCATATTAGGATTTATTGACTGGAAAACTAATTTTAACATTACAGTATTTGAAGACTTACATAATTCTATATATAATGCGCAAATTGGCGATGTTCCAATTATGCAATATTTATTAAGTCAAACTAATTCTCAAGGTAATACAGAAGCACTTGCTTTTGGAACATTTATGCTAAGAACAATAGAAATAGTATTAGTTTTAGCTTCTTTACTAATGGGCTTACTATATCGGGTTAAATTTAATGAAATGTTAGATGCAGCTTATGAAGGTATAAAGAAAATGTTTAAACCAATTATCTTCTATTTTGGCGCGGGTATTGTTTATTTAATTATAGCTTCATCTCCATTTACATTTACTCTATGTAATTGGATTCTAAATGCTGTTGATGGATTTAATCCATATTTAACTACTGTTGTTGCATCTATTACATCATTATTCCATTTAGATACTGGATTTACAGCTTATTACTTAGGTTCTTTCTTAAGTACAGCTTATGCTAGTGACTTTAATTTAGTATATACAATATTTGTATCTATGTTTGGTTTAGTTCATATGATAGCTCCAACTAGTATCTTTATGTTAATAGGATTAAGTTTAATGAAAGTAGATTACAAAGACTGGTTAAAATATATTTGGTTATTTGTAATTGGAATGCTTGTTATCTTATTAGTATTATTTACAGTATTATAATAAAACAAAAGTCTTAAGATTATATCTTAGGACTTTTTATTTTGTAAATAATTGTAAAATATGTAAAGTGATAAAATTTATTCTTGCATTTTAATATATATATATATACTAATACTAGGAAAGGCACATCAAGGTACTTTACACATTTCCTAGAAAAGAGAGCATATATTATGAAAGAAAAAAAGAATTTAGCTTTAATTATAGTAACACTTGGCATAGTTTTAGCAGCTATAATAGGTGCTACATTTGCCTACTTCACAGCTCAATTAGGTGATGGAGCAGAATCGGATATTAATGCCTCTTCAGGAAGAACAGAATCATTAATGTTTGAAAAAACAG
>CANRDD010000004.1 GCA_947629305.1 uncultured Bacilli bacterium
TCACTATTTGCTTAGTTTTTGCATATAAAAATAACAGTAGACTTTAATCTATCTGTTATTTATGGCTGAGTAGTAACTATTTTTTTCTCTTAATCTTAAAATTCCTGATTTAGTTTCTCCAATTATTTCATAAGAATCATAATTATAATCATTATTATTTTTGACATCAACCATTCTTCTGGCTATCATTAAACCTTGATCAAGCCAAGCTTGATCTATTTTCTCTAAAAAACCATATTTTTTATAACTATCTTCAAAATATTGTTTATATTTTAAATATAAAACTTTAGAAAAATATTGTTCTAAAACTTGCATATTTTCTGTTATACTAGCTCTTTTAATAACTTTTTCCCATTTATTAAAAAATTCAAGAGCTAAAGGCCAATATTTTTCATAATTTTGGATTTTATTCTTACCATAATATTCTGCTTCATTAAACATTCTTCCCCCAAGTTTATGAAATATGTCGGTTATTTTCGCTGCTTCTAAATCATTTAAGACTTCTTCCATGAAAACATCTTGATCATCACTTTTAACCATAATACTCAAACCAGATTTAAGAACATTATTACCGTGATCATCCTTAATTAAAAATTCACTTTTAAAAGCATGATTAACTTCATGAATAAATTCATGATCATCAATAATTAAAATAGGAAAAACAACAAAATAATGTCCATTTGATGAACTAATTTGAAAAGCATAATCTTCTCTTATTTGTTTTTTAATTAAAGGATATATTCTTTTAAATTTATTTAAATCCTTATTACTTCCTACTACTTCCCATAAATTATTATTTTTTCTTAAATTATCAATATAATCTCTAATATCAATTAATATTTGATATCTTTCTTCTTCTTTTAATATTTCTTTTTCTTCATTTATATATTCTTTTATTTCTTCATTAAATAAATTAATATTTTGATTAAAAAAAGATTTTTCTTCTAAATCATAATATTTTTTAGATCCAAATAAAAATTCTAATACTTTTAAATAACCTATACTAGGTATATTATTCTTTTTTACTTCTTTTAAAACCCCATCAATTTTTATTCCTAAATTATTCTTACTTATATTCTTATATGTTCCTGTTAATGTTAAATTAGAAATATCAAAACCTAAATACTTTAATATATTCTTTGTTATATTAATTCTTCTTTTAACTAAACTTATTAATACAGCATTATAAATATCATCAATAATTGGTGGTATAAACCACATAAAAGTTATTTTATCCCATATATTTAAAAAATGTTCTTCATATTCATCTCCATAATAAAGACAAAAAGCTTTAATTAATTTATCTTTATTATTTTCTATAATATTTAAATATTTATTATTTAATTCATCCATTAGTATTTTCCCCCATGTAGGCTCTATTATAGCATATTATTCTAGTATTGTTCAAACATTTCTTTTAACTTCTTTTTTTCACTAATAATCTTATTATTTTCTTTAAAATATTGATAAGTATCTTTTTTTAAAATATTTAAATTACCTTTTTTAGTACTAAGATATTTAAATGGATAATTATGTAAATATCTTTCTAATAAAAAACGATGATAATTATATTTTTGATTCTTAAATATTTCATATGTTTTAATTATAAATAAAATAACTAATAAATAATTATTTAAAGAATACCAATAATTAAATAAAGAATATAATATAATACTAATAATAGATATAAATAAATATATTTTATAAGCTTTTTGATAAGAAAATAATTTATTTAAAAAAGATAAAAGAATGTAACTACCATCTAAAGGTATAATAGGTAATAAATTAAATAATATAATACTTAAATTATATTTATGTAATTCTATACTTGGTATAATAAATAAAAAACATTGCATAATGACGCCAGCTATAGAAATTAAAAAGTCTTCTATAACTTTACTATTTAAATCTTTTTCTATTTTGGTTATTCCCCCGAAGGGATAAATAGTAATACTTTTAATATGATAACCAAATAATTTAATCAATATAACATGACCTAATTCATGAATGATAATAATAAATAATATTATTAGAGCTCTTTTAATATAACCACATAAAAAAGCTATTAAGATTAAATAATAAGTTAAATTATGAATTTTGATAATCTTCATATTTTATATATTCATTATTCTTCTTTATAACAAGATATAATTCTTCTCCATCTACTTCCCCTAGAACTGTTTCTTTTTCTAAATAATCATATAATTTAACAGAAACATTAGTTAAATTACCATACCATATATCTGCTCCATCAACCCCTTGCACAATAACCGTATTACCATACCCTTCTTTTTGTCCCACATAAACCACAACACCTGAACTTAAATTATTTATTAAACTATGGCTTTCCACGGTAAGCTTTGATCCATCTTGATAATCACTAATATCTTTATAAACTAATTTTCCTTTAAAAACTGTTTTACTACTTTCTTCTTTTGGAATTACTTCCCCGAATAAATCTTCATACCAATTCTTTATTTTAACAAAAGGTAATGATTCTTTAAAAACATATTCTTTATATAAAAATAAATTCTGATCATTTTGATTAATATAAATAATACTAATTAAAAAAAAGATCATACTCAATAACACTTTTGAAATAAATTGATGATACTTACTCTTTTTATTATTTAAAGTTTCCTTATTACTTATTACTTTCTTATTTTTCTTTCTTTTAAAAGCTTCAACATATTCTTCCAATTTTTATTCACCCATCTAATTTTATGTTATAAGACCTTATTTTATCCATCAGAATAATAAAAATACTATTAATGATAAATACCCTTAAAAAACTATATAAACTAATGTAACTAAAAAGACTCATCGCTATAAAATAATAACAAAGAACAAAAAAGATATTTTCTAAATAAAATCTAAAAAAAGACTTATATTTATATTTAAATATATATTTTTTTATTAAATAAAAGATTATAATAATTATAATATTTAAAAAATAAGTATTTAAAAACCAATAATCTAAGAGAAAAGCTATAACTAAATTTAAAAATAAATTATCTTGATTTAAGTTATATAAGAAAAAATAAGTATTATAAATGGTATAATTCGATATTAAAAAATCAAGTATTAAATAAATCATTTCAACCCCACGATTAAAACATAATCCAGATTATTAAAATCAACCTTACTTTCTACTTCCACGATCTTTTCAATTCCTAGATTACTTAACGTTATTTTCTTAACTTTCCCAACATAAATATTACTTGGAATATCAGTTAAACCAGAGGTATAAATTAAATCTCCTTCATTAATTAAATCAAAATTAGTTATATTACTAACAATTAAATGATTATCTTGATATTTTAATATACCATAGACATCATTTATTTTAACTGATATATTACTATTTTTATTAGTTATTAATTGAACTATAGATGTATATTGATCTGTCTTTTTAATTAAGCCAATTAACCCATCTTCATTTAAAACAACTTCTCCTTTCTTTAAATGATGTTTATCTCCTTTATAAATCGTTATAGTATCACTAAAATCTAGTAAATCCCTATATTTAACTTTTGATGTGATAACATCATAATCTAAAGTATTTTGAAAATCAATTATTTGTCCTAATCTTTTATTTTCTTCTATTAAATTAGTATTTAATAAATTTACTATCTTTTGATAATCAAAATTATGATTTAATAATATAATAAAATGATTATAACTATTTCTTAATAAAAGAAGAATAAATAAAATAAGGATAATTATATATCTTTGATATCTTTTTTTCATATTACTATTATGCTTGGCTTTTTAAAAATAATTCATTCATTTCTTTTAAAACAACTTCAATTGTTTTATTCTTACTTCCCTTGGTTAATACATCATCATATCTAGCTATTTTTTCAAAAGTATTATGATTTATTTTTACTTTTTTAATATAATAATCATAATTAAAACTATCTAAATAATCTTGGACTTTCGTTTTATTATTTATTGTTACCCCAAGAAAGACGCGATAATATTCCCCATCAAAATAAAGATAGGAATTATGATAATTATTCTTAAAATTGATAGCATTAGCTTGATCTTTAAAAACTCCGGCTTGAAAAACATAAACATTATCATCGTCACTACTTAAAGCTGCAACCTCTCTTTTAATATCTTTATAAAAGAAAAAAGCAAGTAAAGCTCCAAAGAAAAGAGCCATTAAAAATATTTTTCCATAACTTTTCGTCTTAATCACCCAAGTTTATTTTAGCAAATAAAAAAAAGAAAATTTGTCGAAGGAAAGACTTAAGATGCAATTAAAACAGGATTTAAAAATTTAGAATTATAGTAATCTACATAAGCAATTTTAACTTGCCAAGAAGTAGTAGCTTTCGCACTTGGCACTTTAATTTGTCCTTGAAAAGAAGTAATATCATAACCTTTATAAAAAGAGTTATAAGAAAAATTAGGTAAATCTTTGATTATATTTTTCTTTTCATCATAAATAGTTAAATATACTTTTCCCTCTTTTAGATCATTATCTTTAATTTTAATAATTAAATAATGAGGACTAACATTACTTATAACTTCTTGGGAAGAAAAAAGCTGCATAGGCTTATCGGTGATACTAAAATAATTAGTTTCCGTATTAACTGTAACATCTTTATAAACATCATACTTACTTAAAAAGCCACATAAAACCGTGCTTACCACACAAACTAAAAGTAAGCAAGGCATAAATAATAAACTTAATTTTTTAAAATTAACCATGGTTATCACTAATATTAATATGAACTATTTTAAAATTTTTTATGTAAAAAATTGAACCCAATAAATCTTTTTCCCCTTTCGTGCCATGCCAACACCAATCCTTTGAAAATTTTTATTTATCATATTATGATAATGACCTAAAGAATTTTGCCAAGCTAAAACAACCTCAGGAACAGAAAAATAATCTCTGGCAATATTTTCCCCGAAGTATTTATAGGTATAGCCATTTTCTGACAAAATACTCTCAACTCTTTGCCCATTTGGTCTTTGATGTTCAAAATAAGCTGATGCAGCTATTTCTTCCGATCTAACTTGAGCTAAATGAGCTAAAGTATTATCCCACATTAAAACTTTAACACCTGCCTTTTTTCTTATTTCATTTGTTAGAACAAAGACTTTTTGTGTATCAGATAAATTCTCTTCTTTTCCTTCTTTCTCTTCTTTTACCTTTTTTACTTCCTCTTTAACTTTTTCTTTAATTACTTTCTTAACTTCCTTTTTTTCCTCCTTTTTTTCTGGCATAACTAAATAAGATAATTCATATCTTCTTCTATTATGGACATAATTAACCTTAACACTTTCTACTTTTATACCCCAAATAAATAATCCTAAAATTAAAACAATTTTCATCTTCCAAACTCCCCTTTTTATAACTTAAATCAATTATAACATACCATTCAGAAAAATGCAAACATTTGTTTATATATTTTTCAAAATAAAAAAGCTAATTAATTATTAGCCATTTTATTCATTGTTTTAATTTTAGCATTCATCAAGCGATCAGCATCATTCTTGGCACTTTCCATGGTTCTAGCCATTTGTCTTTTTGTATTTTCACTTAATAACATATACATACCAGCTCCCATTAAGCCAACTGCTGCAACCCCAGAGACAAATCCCATTAATTTTTGCAAAAATATTCACCTCTTGTTTTTATTATGGTATTATTTCTTTATTATATACTTCTAAAATACAATCTTTTAAATTTGTTTTACGATACATCGCATAATTATTTTTAACTCCACTTATAAAAGAAGAAGATTCTCCTATTATCGTTAAAGTTTTTTTAGCTCTTGATACTCCTGTATATATTAATTTATTATAAAGCATTTTATAATAACTATGACATATAGGCATAATAACATGATCAAATTCTGACCCTTGTGATTTATGGATCGTTATCGCATAAGCATGTTTTAATTGTTTTAAATCTTTCTTTTCATATATTACTTTATTAGTTTCAAAATCAATTGTTATATTATTTCCATTTATATCTAAAATATATCCTATATCCCCATTAAAAACATTATTATCTAAATTATTAATTGTTTGTAATACTTTATCTTTTTCTCTAAAAACAATATCTCCCATCATTATTTCTTTTTTATTTTTATCTGGAGGATTATATATTTTTTGTAAAGCTAAATTAAGATTATCAATCCCATTTTCTCCTTTATACATTGGCGCAAGTATTTGCATCTTTTTTTCATCTATTCCTTTTGTTCTACTATACTTTATTACTTCTTCAATCATACTTTTTATTTTACTACTTTCTGTTTCACAAAAAGAATAATCATCTTTTTTTAAATAAAATTCTTCTGATAAATCAGCATTCTTTATTTCTTGAGCTAAATAAGGAATATAAGAATTATTACTTTGCCGATAGATTTGTTTTAAAGGAATATAATTAAAGAAGTCAGATGTAATTAAATCATTTAAAACTAAGCCAGGACCAACAGATGGAAGCTGAAATGTATCACCCACTAAAATAAGTTTAACATTATTATTTAAAGCCTTTAATAAAGCAGCAAAAAGATCAACATCGATCATACTTACTTCATCAACAATAATTAATTTATGTTTAGTTTTATTATTTTCATTATAGAAAAAATCATTACTATCTTTATACCATCTTAAATAACGATGAATAGTAGAAGCGGGTAAATTAGTTGAACTAGCTAATTTTTTACTAGCTCTTCCTGTTGGAGCTAAAAGAGCAATAGCATCTAAAATATCTAAAGGGGCTAAATTTTCTTCATCAATAAATAATCTAACAATAGCTTTAATAATTGTTGTTTTCCCTGTTCCAGGTCCCCCAGATATAATTGTTATATTATTTTTTAAAGCACTAATAATAGCTTTCTTTTGTTCATCATTATATTTAATATTATAACTTTTTTCTAAAGCTAATAAATTACTTTCTAAATTTTTAAATTCTTTAAAAGGTTGACTATCTATATTCTTTAATATTTTCGCAATATCTTTTTCTTTATCATAATAACTTTTTAAAAAATAACGCCTATCTATTTGTACTACTAAATTTTCTTCTTTTAATATATCTATTGTTTCATCAAAAGATTCATCACTTAAAAAAATATTAAAATTTTGATTTAAAGATTTAGCTATTTCTTCTTTATAATAAAAAGTATCTCCAGCACTCATACTTAATATTTGCATTGCTTCTAATAAACAAGCTTTAATTCTAACTAAAGTATTATCTCCATAGTTATTTATATAAATACTATCTAATCTACTAAATGTTATTATATCTTTTAAATCATAAAAAGAATCATTAAAGATATCATCTATGCGATCTTTAAATTTAGGATATATTCTACTACATTCTTCAATCGTAAAACCTAAATTTTGTAATTTAATAATAGCTTCACTACTCTTATTATAATTAATTAAAGAATTATATATTTTTTGACTTTTAATTAATGGTAAACCAATAGCCACTAGGTTCTCGGGGCCTTCTTTTATTTTATCTAAAGTAAATTCCCCATAGGCATCAACAATTCTTTTGGCTGTTTTCTCCCCACAGGCATTAATAAAAGAGCTCGCTAAAAATTCTGTGATAGCATCCGCGGTTGTTGGTTTTTCAATTTCATATGAATAACTCACAAACTGTGGTCCAAACTTTTCATTATTTTTATATTCCCCATGTAATGTTAAAGAAATATCAATATTAGCTTCACTAAATGTCCCTGTGATCGTTATTGTTTTATTTATTTTTTCTTTTAATTCAGGATCATCTGTTTCTTTAATTCTAAATAAAGCTACAATATAACCATTATCATTATTTTGAAATATTACTTTTTTAATTTTGCCTTTAATATAATTCATATACGCCTTTCATAAATAGATCCAATATCTAATAATTCATCTATTTTAACTAATAAATAATTACTAGTACGACCTATACTATAACCATTTTCATTTGTTTCAATTAAAACATCCATCTTTTGTCCCTTAAATTTATGATAATATTCTTCTTCTAATTCTTTTGATAAAGCCATAAGTTTTTTAACTCTTTCTTTTTTTACTTCTTCCTTTACTTGCTCAGGCATTTTACTTGCCGTGGTATTTTCCCTTTTCGAATAAGGAAAAACATGGATCTTGGCAAATTGACATTCTTTAGCATAAGCAAGAGTTTGCGCAAAGTCTTCATCTGTTTCATAAGGATGCCCAACGATAATGTCCGTGGATAAAGCAATATTAGGTCTTATTTTTCTTAGCAAAGCAATTTGCTTCGTAAAATAAGCTAAATCATATTTTCTATTCATCTTTTGTAAAATTTTATCTGTTCCACTTTGTAAAGGAATATGTAAGTGATCACATAACTTTGGCGTTGTTTTTAAGGTTTCCATAAATTTTTCATTTAACTCCGTGATTTCAATACTAGATAATCTAATTCTTTTGATCTCGGGAATTAAAGCTAAAGCTTTAATTAAATCACTTAAATCATGCCCATTATTTTCATAATGCCCTGTGTGAATACCCGTTAAAACTATTTCTTGATGACCATTTAAAGCCAAAGTTTTAGCTTCTTCTAAGATTTCATAAAAGTCTTTACATCGTACTTTCCCTCTTACAAAAGGAATAATACAATAAGAACAGAAGTTATCACAACCATCTTCAATTTTAATAAATGCCCTTACATGATTAAAATCTTTAATTTGCATATTTTCAAATTCTATATCTCTATTATTATTAAAATTAACAATATTTTCTTTATTACTTAAATATTCTTCTATTAATAAAGCAATTTTACTTTTATCTTTATTTCCTAGTAAAATATTAATACCTAATGTTTGATATAGTTCTTGTTTATTTTGACTACTACATCCAGTTACAACTAATACTCTATCAGGATAATTTCTTTTTATTCTTCTTATTTCTTTTAAACACTTATTATCCGCGGTATTAGTTACTGTACAAGTATTAACAATAATAATATCGGCTTCATCTAAATTTTGTACATACGAAAAATTATGATGAAGCATTTTTTCCTTCATCATATTTGATTCATACTGATTAACTTTACAACCAAAAGTAATAATATTAAACTTCATTTTAACCTCTACCCCAAATTTTTTTGTAATTGTTTTAATGCTTTTAAAAAAGCTTCTTCTTCTTGATAAGATATAACCCTAACTTCAATTTTTGGTATCTTTTCTTCTTTAACCGAAACTAAATTATCTAAATTAACTTTCTTAACTGATAAATCATCTAACATTTCTTCTTTTTCATAATTTAATTTATAATTATTTGTTTTCTTAAGTAATTCATCATAACTAATAATAGCTTTATTTTCTTGATCCTTTTCATAATCTGTGAAGTTAATGGTTGGACTTTGTTCTTCTTCAATTCCTTTAGATATTTCTTTAATTATTTTCATTTCGCTCGTCTCTTCTAATTCCTCATCATTTTTCTTTGGTTCTTCTTTATTTATTTTAATAAAATAAATTAAGGTCACCACTAATACCATTAATATAACAATAGCAAAGAAAAATATTAAATCAACAAATGTTAATGTCTGTAAAAAACTCCATATATCTTTAAATAATTTCATTTTATACCACCACAATAATATTTTAGCACTTTATTTCTTGGACTTTAAGACCTAAAGTGGAACTTTACATTTTTAAATGTAAAATAATGTTTTTATTATAGCATCAATATTTTTGTTTGTCAAAAATCTCATTTCTAAATTTTCCTTTTAAAACAATAAAAAAATCTGATTTCAACAATAGTTGATATCAGATGCAACCCATAAGGGAATGCATTTGATTTCCACATTCAAATGTATCCTTTTTTATTTTATGCAAATTTCCTTGACATATTCATCATAACATAAAAATGTGCTTTTGACAATAATCTTGTGCCATCTTTTATAAAACTCTTTTATAAAACGACATATGGATCATTTAATGTTCCTGTGCCATTTACTTTTAAATTTTCACTTAAATTAATAACAGGTCTGGCACTTCTTAATAGATTACCAGCAATATCATTAATAATTGAACCATCGGTACTTACCATGAAAGGATAAAATAAATTAACATATTTAGCACCTGTCATTGTAAAATAAGGTGTTTTTATATTTTCATTATATAAATAATAATTTTCATTTTTATCTTTAGAACCACCAGCTAACATGACTTCATCCGCGGTAAGTAAACCAATTTTCGCACTTATTTCTTCACCAAGACAAACAAAGGATGGATTAAAATCAGTTGTAATACGGTTATAAGCACTAAATACATTATTATTAATCGTAATATCATTACAAAATTTACTACTAGCAATATAATCAGAATAATTAGTTAAATTTAAATCATACCAATTTTCTAAATTATCTTTAATTAAAGATTCATCATAAGCTATATTATCTTCATCATACATCGTTAAAACATCAATAACATTATCTAAAACTAATTTAACAGAGCCATCCCCATTAATTTTGACAATTCGCCATGTTAGCCCTGCAAAAGAAACATAATTATTAACAACATTTCCCCGAAAGTAATAAGCTGTTCCTAAATCATCTAAATCAGTAATTAGTCCTTCATCAACCGTGGCTGCTTCGCCAATTTTTGTTAAAGATTCATCATATATTTCATTTTGGGCAAGAATTAAATCTTTAAATGACATAGCTTCATTTTGAATAGAAGCCACGATTACTTTTCCAGAATAATTCTTTTCTTCCCCACTTTTAAAATTTAATGTATAATTTTGGGTTGTTCCCGCATCTATAGCAATAGAATTAGATATTATATCTGATTTTAAATCATTACTTATATTTAAATTACCATCACTATTTTTAAGTTCATATGTAACATTATCATTTGGTCCTTTTATATCCGATAATTGGATATAATAATAAACTTTATCAGCACTATTATTAGTCACGGAAAAACATAGTTCTCCATCATTTTTTAAATTAAATTCATTTCCTGTTAAATAATTAATTGTTATATTTCCATCAACAACAATAATAGCTTCATCACTATGTTTTTCATAAAATAAATAACCAACACCTAAACTAAGACATATACAAATTAAAAAGCCAATTATCGTTAACATTGATTTAAACTTTCTTTTCATATAACCATATCCTAACTTATTTAAATTATACTTTATATTAAAAGATAATGTCAACTAAATTAGCCTATTTTCCTTAAAAATCTTAATTCATAATTTCTTTTTTCGTTATAATAAATATTTTCTTTTTTTTATAAAAAGCATAAAAAACATCATCTTTAGTTAAATTATGTCTAGATAATTCATTTATTAACCATGTTTCATTTTTCTTAATATATTTTAAAGCTTTCTTTTGAATAGATCCATCTAATATTAAAGGCATAGGATAACTACTTTTTATTTTAAAGGGATTATATTTAAAAATAGATAATTTACCATTAGGTTCTAAAAAAGCATATTCAACATCTTCAATATCTTTAATTTCTTTTTGTCTTAAACTAATTAATAAATCATCTAAAGTATATCTTTGTTTAACCATTTCTTTATAATTAATTTTTCCATTACAAATAATTAATGATGGTTTACCATCAAAAATAGTTCTAAATCTTCTTGATTTAATAGCAATAAAACCAAAGACTATTTCTAAAACAACTAGTAAAGCTATTGGTATAATGGTTAAATAAATAGGATCTTTAATATTTTCAATAGAAATAGCCACAAGTTCCGCAATTAAAATGGAAACAATTAAATCAATAACACCAAGTTGCCCTATTTCTCTTTTGCCCATGAGACGATAAGCTATTGTTACAAAAAAATAAAAGAAAATAGTTCTAATAATCGCGGTAAATAATTCCATTTTAAATATCACCAATATTATTATGAACATAAACATATCTTTTTAAACATTATCATAATATTTAATAGGTGATTTATTTTGAAATATTTAAAATATTTAGGTTTTTATACTTTATTATTAATATTAATGATATTTATATGTAGTTTTTTAAATTTATTAGGTCTTAATTCAACAATTACAAATCTATTCTTATTTATTTATAATCTTATTTTATTTTTAATATTTGGTTTTAAAAATGGTTCTAAAAGTAAAGAAAAAGGCTATTTAGCTGGATTAAAAATAGCCCTTTTATTTCTCATTATTTTATTATTAACAAATATATTTATTAGTCATAATATCTTTCATATAACTACTATTATATATTATGTTATTTTATTATTAACAGGTACTTTTGGAGGAATGTTAGGTATTAGCAAAGCTAATCCACAATCATAAAAGTATAAGTATTATTATTTCTTAAAACATATGATTTATCATTATAATATTCTTTCGTAACAGGATTAGCTTGTCTAGCTAAATAATTATTATTATAAAGCATTTCTAATGTTATTTCATTTGTTAAACATAAGTTATCGTTATAACAGTCTCGAGCTTTTTCTTCAATATATTTACTACTAACTAATAATAAATTAGCATGATGTCTTTTCATAACTTTATAACCAGTTGTTCCCCCGATTAATATAATAATTAAACAAATTGTTATAATAATAATTTTTTTATTCATTCTTTTCTCCTTTATAATAATTTTTTATAAATTCATCTCGATATTCATCTAATTTTCCCTTTTTAATATTATCTCTTATATTTTTCATTAAAGTATGTAAAAAATAAATATTATGAATTGATAAAAGACGAGCTCCAAAGGTTTCATCCGCATTAATTAAGTGTTTAATATATGCTTTTGTGTAATTTTGGCAAGTATAACACTTGCATGTTGGATCAACTGGAGTAAAGTCTTTTTTATATTGTTTATTTTTTAAATTAATTTTGCCTTGCCAAGTATAAGCATGACCATGTCTAGCTAAACGCGTTGGGCTAACACAGTCAAAGATATCAACACCTCTTCTTACATTTTCAATTAAATCAATGGGATCACCTACTCCCATCAAATATCTTAATTTATCATCAGGTAAATACTTAATTGAATATTCAACCATTTTATACATTAATTCTTTGGTTTCGCCAACACTAGTGCCTCCGATGGAAAAGCCATCAAAATCCATTTTAACTAATTCTTTGGCACATTTTTCTCTTAAATCAGGATATTCTCCCCCTTGGACAATGCCAAATAATAACTGGTCATTATCCTTTTTAACCATTTTCCCTCGTTTTGCCCATCTTAAAGTGCGTTCCACCGATTTTTCCATATATTCATGAGTACTTGGCCACTTCACACATTCATCAAAGCTCATCATAATATCACTACCTAGAGCCTGTTGAATGGCAATAGATTTTTCTGGTGTTAAAAATAAGGCATCACCATTAAACTGATTTTTAAACTTAACTCCTTCCTCCGTAATATCTTTGGGTTTAGCTAATGAGAAAACTTGATATCCTCCCGAATCAGTTAAAATAGGTCCATCATAATTCATAAATTTATGTAAACCTCCCGCTTCTTCAACCACATCTTCCCCAGGCTTTAACCATAAATGATAGGTATTAGCTAAAATGATGCCAGATCCAGTCATCTTTATTTCCTCTGGACTTAATGTTTTAACCGTCGCATTAGTTCCCACAGGCATAAACATTGGTGTTTCATAAACCTTGCCATTAAATGTAATCTCTCCAAGTCTTGCCTTGGTTTTTTCATCAGTTTGTTTTAAGCTAAATTGTAGTTTCATATCTAATCACAATTTAATTATAACAAAAAAAAGAACAATTGTAACTAATTGCTCATAAAAAATTATTTTTTTATTAAATAAAAGAATACTATTTATTCTTTCAAACGGTTAAATAGTATTCACAAATCTAATCTATCTAATTAATAGACATTCTTATTTTAGCATATTCCCTTTTAATTAGATAAATATAAATTTTAAAATTGTTATAAAGAAGGAATTATTTTATATAAATAACTATTACGAATTTAATTATAATAAATTTTTTTTAATATTTTATTTTTTTATAAAACGGAGGCTAATTTCAATTACTTTTTTTTAATAATTAATTTATTTTTTTCTTACTCTTTTTAAAGAATTAGCTGGCTCTAGTTCTAAACATGCCATATTTTCTTCTAGCATTTGTCTATATACTTCATCTTTATTAGCTTCTTTACTATAAGCTAATTTAACATCCGGAACATATTCCTTTAAATTAGCCATAGTTCTTTCTTCTGTTTCTTTTAAACAATATAAATAACTTAAAGTTTGACTATATTTATTAATATCTTTAATACTTTTAGTTTGACTATATTGTTTTAAAATACTATTTACTAGCACAAGTGGTAAAGAAAAACAAGTAAAACATAAACCTAATAATAAACATTGCATAAAGACTTGTTCAGGATAAAAATTAAATATAGACATTAATAATGTTTCACAAGCTTTTAATTCTGAGTTTAAAAGCATTAATCTGAATAATATCCCAATGCTAAAAGAAATACCTAAAGTTCCTATTAATTCCCAAATATTCTTTCGTGACTCTTCTTTTGTCTTTTGACTACTTCTTAATTTAATTTGCGTATTCTTTATTTCTTTATTAATAACCCTTAAGAAATGATGATGTTTAAGTAATTCTTTTGTTTGTCTACTAAGTTCTTTTTCTTTACTAGAGATAACTTTTCTTTTTTTCTCATTCATAAAAAATTCCCCCTTTACTAACAACTTTACCTATCTTAACATAACTTTACATAAAATGCAAGTGTTAATTTTGACATAATTTTTCTTTCTTCATATACTTAATATAAAGGTGATATCAATGCAAGATTCTACTATTATTCTTTCTTTAACTTGGATTATAGCTTTTTTTAGTTTTTATAAATATTATAAAATTCAAAAGAAAATTAATTATATGGAAGAAAATAAAGCTACTTGTACAGATTTTATTATTAAAAATACATATAAAAGAAAATATTATATTTATTATTATAAAGTAGATCATAAAGATATTATAATTGAAGATAAAATGCTTATTCCTTATATGAAAAAAAGAATTAAGATTGGCACTTCTTATAAAATATATCTTAATTCTCATAATGATCATGATTATGTTAGTCCTATTGAACTAATTACTTATAAATTATATTTATTTTTAAGTATTTGTTTAATTATAATACCTTTAATTATTTTATATTAATTTATTTAATAAACATCGCATCGCCAAAAGAAAAGAAACGATAATTATGCTTAATAGCATAATTATAAGCATTTAAAATATGATCTTTACCCGCTAAGGCGGAAACTAACATTAAAAGAGTACTTTTAGGTAAATGAAAATTAGTTATTAATCCATCAATAGCTTCATATTTATAACCAGGATAAATAAAAATATCGGTATAACCTTGGCATGGTTTAAATTCTCCATATTTTTTAATGACTGTTTCTAAAACTCTAGTTGATGTTGTCCCAACGGCATAAATCTTTCTGCCTTCTTTTTTGGCTTTATTTAATTTTATTGCTTCTTCTTCCTTTAAAATATAATATTCACTATGCATTTTATGTTTGGTAATATCAGTCTCTTCCACCGGTCTAAAGGTGCCAAGACCAACATGCAACGTAACATAAATTATTTCAATCCCCATATTTTTTAATTCATCTAATAGTTCTAAAGTAAAATGAAGTCCTGCGGTTGGAGCAGCAGCTGATCCTAATTCTTTAGCATAAACTGTTTGATAACGGGAGTTATCAGATAGTTTGGCATGGATGTAAGGAGGAAGAGGCATTGTTCCTAATTTTTCTAATATTTCCATAAAAATACCATCATATATAAATTCTATTAAAACTAAACCTTCTTCTTTTTTTTCTAATACTTTAGCTTTTAAAAGACCATCACCAAAAGAAATAATTGTTCCTTCATGTAATCTTTTAAAAGGTTTAGATAAAGCTTCCCAAATATTATTTTCTTTATTTTCTAAAAGTAATAATTCTATTACTGCTTTTGTATCCTCTTTTTCTCCGATTATCCTAGCTGGATAAACTTTTGTATCATTTAAAACTAAACAATCACCTTTTTTTAAATAACTTTTAATATTTTTAAAAATATTTTCTTCAATATCGCCTGTTTCCTTATCTAAAACAAGTAATTTTGAATCACTTCGATTTAAAAGAGGTGTTTGGGCTATTAATTCTTTTGGTAATTCATAATTATATTCTTCAATATTCATATCTTACCTCTTTAATTTTAAAATTTGATTTACTTTTTCATATGCTAAAGAAAAATCATCCATGGCAATATTATATATATTAATAAATTGGCCATATTGTTCTTCTAAAGCCATGCCTATAACATAATAAGCAAATTGTTGATCAGTTGAATTTTTTAAACTAAAACTTTGATAATTATGATGATCTCTTTTTAATCTTTCTTCATATAAAGCTTCATTTTGTAAATATAAATTAAAATAATAAATATCATAATTAAGTTTCACAAATCTTTTCAAAAGTTCTTCATAGATATCATAAAAAGAATATTCTTTATATCCTAAATTAGCATACACTTCTTCTGTAAAAAAGGTGCGATCAAATATTAAATCCATAGGAATATTTTGCATTTGCTCTAAATAAGTAAGCAAGGCATCATACATTTGGCTACTTAAGTTTTTGCCTGTTATACTTTTATCCTTTTGGCCTGATAAACGATATAAATTAGAACCAGGTAAATTTTCTCTTAAATAATTAGCTAAAGTGGATTTACCTGTCCCTTGGGGGCCTTCAATTACAATTAATTTTGCTTTTTCCATATACTACTCCTTAATAAGCAAGAGGGAATTTTTTGGTTAATTCTAAAACTTCCTCGCTTAATTTATTTAATAATTCTTTATTATCTTTATTTTTTAAAGCCTTAGCTATAATATGGCCAATGGTTTTAAATTCTTCTTCTTTTAAGCCCCGGGTGGTCATGGCTGGGCTTCCCAAGCGAATACCACTTGTAATCATTGGCTTTTGGGTATCTGCTGGAATCGTATTTTTATTTACGGTGATATGAATCGTATCAAGTAAATCTTGGGCATCCTTTCCTGTGATACCAGCTCCTTTTAAAGTATTAACTAAAATTAAATGATTATCTGTTCCACCTGATATAATCGGAAAACCTTCTTCTTTAAGGGCTTCGGCTAAAGCTTTAATATTTTTTAAAACTTGTTCTTGATAAGTTTTAAATTCGGGCTTTAAGGCTTCATAGAAACACTCTGCCTTGGCGGCGATAACATGCATCAAAGGTCCACCTTGAATACCTGGAAAAACAGCCTTATCTATTTTTTTAGCTATTTCTTCATTATTAGTTAGAATAAGGCCTCCTCTTGGTCCTCTTAATGTTTTATGGGTTGTTGATGTCACAACGTCGGCGTATGGCACAGGTGATGGATGAAGTCCTGCAGCAACTAGCCCTGCAATATGTGCCATATCAACCATAAGATAAGCACCTACTTCATCACAAATTGCCCGAAACTTAGCAAAATCAATAATTCTTGAATAAGCTGAAGCTCCAGCTATAATCATCTTTGGTTTTTCTTCTAAAGCTAGTTTTCGCAAAGCTTCATAGTCAATTTGTTCAGTCGTGGGATCAACATCATAGAAGATTATTTCGTAATCTTGCCCTGAAAAAGATAAAGGATGACCATGGGTTAAATGCCCCCCGTTGGAAAGATTCATTCCCATTACTTTATCCCCTTTGTTAAGTAAGGCTCTATAAACTGCCATATTAGCTTGGGATCCTGAATGAGGCTGAACATTAGCAAAAGATGCCTTAAATAACTTTTTCGCATATTCTTGAGCTAATGTTTCAAAAACATCAATATTTTCACAACCTCCATAGTATCTTTTACCAGGATAACCTTCCGCATATTTATTCGTTAAAATACTTCCTTGTAAAGTTAATATATCTTTAGAAACATAATTTTCACTAGCAATTAATTCAATATTTTCATTTTGTCTTTTTAATTCTTTTTTTAATGTTTCTTCTAATATTTTATCCATTTATATCTTCCTTTCTTTGCAAAGCATAAGCCTTTAGGGTATTATCAATAATCATAGCCACGGTCATAGGACCTACTCCGCCGGGATTGGGAGTTATAAAGGCACATTTTTCTTTTACACCTTCTATATCAACATCCCCCTTAATATGCCCATTTTCTCTTGTTATACCCACATCAACCACGGTTGCACCATCCTTTACCATATCTTTTGTAATTAAATTAACCTTGCCAGTTGCACTAATAATAATATCAGCCTTTAAACATAATTCTGGTAAATTTTTAGTATGACTATGCGCAATCGTAACAGTGGCATTTTCATTTAATAAAGCTAAACTTAAAGGATGACCAACAATATTACCTCGGCCAATAATTAAAACATGAGCTCCATCTAAAACAATATTATAATGTTTTAATAAAGTAATAATTGCTTTGACTGTACAAGGCATTAATGTTTCTTTATTTAGATATAAATTATATATATTATCTTTAGTAAATCCATCAACATCTTTTAAAGGATTTATTAAAGATGAACAATAATCAAAATTAATATGATTAGGAACAGGACTTTGTAATATAATACCTGTTATTAAAGAATCATTATTTAATTTATTTATTAAAGATATAACATCTTTTTCTAAAACATTTTCATCTAATAAATATAATTTAAAATCTATTCCTACTTTTTTACAATATATTTCTTTATTATGAACATATATTTTACTAGCTTCATTATTTCCTATTAAAATAACAGCTAAAGAAGCTTTAATCTTTTCTTTTTCTATTCTTTCTTTATATTCTATTAATAATTCATCTCTTAATTTTTTTCCATCTAATAAAATCATTTTTTACTCCTTAATCAAATAAACCTTGATAATGATCAATTCCTAAATGTTTATAGGCTAAATCTGTTGCTACTCTTCCCCGATTAGTTCTTTTAATAAATCCTTCTTGTAATAAAAATGGTTCCACGACATCTTCTATCGTCGTTATTTCTTCCCCAATTGCGGTCGATATTGTTTCAATACCCACGGGTCCTCCATTAAATTTATTAATTAAGGCTTGTAAATATTCGATATCGATTGTATCTAAACCATATTTATCGACATTTAATCTTTCTAATGACTTTAAAGTAATATCTAAATCAATATAGCCATTTCCTTCCACTAAAGCAAAGTCTCTTACTCTTTTAAATAATCTATTAGCAACTCTTGGTGTTTTCCGACTTCTTTTCGCTAGTTCTAAAGCGGCATCA
The DNA here is from genome assembly GCA_947629305.1 of uncultured Bacilli bacterium. Lineage (GTDB taxonomy): Bacteria > Bacillota_I > Bacilli_A > RF39 > UBA660 > Onthocola_B. The sequence continues at coordinate 19,225 of CANRDD010000004.1, forward strand.
TCATCAATATTCATATTTAAAACATGACTGGTTCGAATAACAATATCCTTTAATTCTTCATCAGAGTAAAATTCTAATTTATTAATAATTCCAAAGCGATCTCTTAAAGGACTAGATAAATCCCCAGCTCTAGTTGTGGCTCCAACCAAAGTAAAGGGAGGCAAATCAATTTTGATGTTCCGACTTTTACCTTCAGTGCCAATGACGATATCAATTTCAAAATCTTCCATCGCCGGATATAATATTTCTTCAATAAAAGAAGGAATACGGTGGATTTCATCGATAAATAAGACATCACCTGGCTCTAGGGTCGAAAGTATCGCGGCTAAATCACCACTTTTTTCAATAGATGGCCCACTGGCGGTTTTAATATTAGCATTCATTTCATTGGCTATAATATGTGCAAGGGTTGTTTTCCCAAGACCAGGAGGTCCATATAATAAAACATGATCTAAGGGTTCTCCCCGCATTTTCGCAGCTTCCATAAATATATGTAAGTTTTCTTTAATCTTAGCTTGCCCAACATATTCTTCTAAACTTTCTGGCCTAATATTTTTTTCAAAAATATCTTCTTTTTGTTCTTCTGAATCTATAATTCTTGCCATTTTTTAATTCGCCTCTTTTCTCATAATTAATATTATACACGAAAAAAAGGATTTTTAAAAATTAATTGCTAATTATTGAAGAAATATAAAATATATTGTATAATTACATTTAGAATAAAAGGTTTGGGTGAAGAAAGTGTTTAAGCAATATGATTTTGAAAATAAACCTGTTGTTGATATTGTCAATGAAATGATTATAGATGCAATTAATCATAAAGCTTCCGACATTCACTTTGATCCAACGGAAGATACTTTAAATGTTCGAATTAGAATAGATGGGGAATTATTAGAATATGCTAAAGTTCCTAGTTCTGTTAAGAAAAATTTATTAACAAGAATTAAAATAATATCTGGGATGAATATAACAGAAACAAGATTACCCCAAGATGGAGCTATTAAAAATTTAGGAGAAGATATAGATCTAGATTTACGGGTTTCTTCCTTACCTATTGTTGATGGTGAAAAAATAGTTATTCGGATCCTTGATTATCGGATGAGTAGTGCTGGATTAGAAAACTTAGGATTATCACCAGTTAATTTAGAAAAAATAAAACATTTAATGGGTTTACCAAATGGAATTATTATGACCACTGGAGCTACTGGATCTGGTAAATCAACAACTGTTTATGCCATGTTACAAATATTAAATACCATATCAAGAAATATAATAACTGTTGAAGACCCCGTTGAAATGAAAATACCGGGTATTAATCAAGTTCAAGTTATGAGTGAAATAGGTTTAACCTTTGGTAATACTTTAAGAAGTATTTTAAGACAAGACCCTGATGTTATAATGATTGGGGAAATAAGAGATACAGAAACAGCAAAAATTGCCGTTAGAGCATCAATCACAGGGCACTTAGTTTTATCAACTATCCATACCAATAATTCTTTAAATACCATTGAACGTTTATTAGATATGGATGTAGAAAGATATTTATTAGGTTCCGCTTTAATGGGTATTATATCTCAAAGATTAGTTAAAAAATTATGTCCTTATTGCCGAGAAGCTAAAAATACAACCGATTATGAAAAAACATTATTTAAAAAAGCTTTAGGACAAGATGTTGAACAAGTTTATGTTGCCCATGGTTGTGATAAATGTATTAATGGTTACAATGGAAGACTTGCTTTACATGAAGTATTAGTCTTAAATCAAGATATAAGAGATGCTATTATTAATAATATTAGAAAAGAAGAATTAAGAGAATTAGTTTATAAAAAAGCTGGAACAATATCATTATTACAAGATGGATTAGAAAAAGTATTACAAGGATTTACTACTATAGATGAAATATTAAGAGTTATAGATGTTGATTCAGACTTTGGTGATAGTGATACAGAAATAAAGAATGCCTTAATAGGAAAAACAAAAGAAAATTATGCTAATATACCAACAATAGAAAATAATCAAGAAACATTAGAAGAACCTTTAATAGAAGAAACAGTTACTCCTGAAGTATTTGTTCAACAAGTTATGGATGCTATACCAAGCGATAATAATATAGAAGCATTATAAAATATCGTTCTTAAATAAAAGAACGATATTTTTTTAAAAAATCTTAATAATGTTTATTCATTAGACCTATTTACTCTACTCCTAGCCAAGGAAAATTGGCTTTGCATAGCTTCCTTCACCTTCTAAATAATTTACCGTAGATTTGAGATAGAAGGAAGGACGAATCCCATAGGTGTAGTCCTTAACATATTGACGACCAATGTTGCCTTCGGAACGAATCATTTCAGAAAGACCGGAAAGATCGGTATTACGAGATATAGACCATTCATATACCGCATTAAATAACCAATTTGCATTTCTATTTGCATCAGAATTATATTCATTTAAATTTGTTTGCCAATTATCTTTACTTGACGCAAATCCATAGTCTGCTACATACATTAAGCCTACTTGAGCATCTACTGTCTTTGTTGCTACTTTATTGGTTCCTGTTGTATTATTGCTCATTTCTACTTTAAACACTTCTTTAGCTGGGCGTCTACTTTCTTCTTGTGATATTCCTGCTATGTTCCATGTTACTTTCTCTATTTTATCTTTCCATTCACCCATTTTACTTAAATATCCTGTTGTTGTATTATTTAATGTTGAATATATTGTACTTTTTTGCCATTCACTGGAAGAATTACTACTTGATCCTGACCAATAGAAACTATCGACACTATCGCTCCTTATTCTTTTAGGATATGAAACAGTTGGTATCAATGGACTTCCAGTTTGTATACCAGATCCTCCTAATTCATCTTTTGTTATATATTCTGATTTAATTAATTTTACCAAATTTTGGGTAGTTCCCCCTTCTACTTTAACGGGGATTACTCCTATTATACGGTATAAATTTTTATTATCATCACATCCACCTGAATCTGTTTTTGTTCCTAGACAAACATAGTTATTTGGTTCATTTCCTGAATATCTATAACTTCCATCGGCAGCTCCATATCCACCAGCTAATTTATTATCTAAATCGTGATATAATAGTTCTCCTTCGCCACTTGTTCCAACTAATGAGAGAATATATTCATTTAAAGGAATTAAAGTAACATAATGTTCTTTTTCTTCTTCATATTCTCCTGTTGCTTTAACAAAAACATTAGCATTAAATGTTTTATTCATGGTATTTGGATCATCAACTTCACTATTTATCCATATATATAATTCATAATTCTTTTCATGATTATATGCAACAGATGCATCCATAAGCTTTAATATAACACTATTATTTTGACTTGCTATTTGACTTAATTCATCTTCACTAAATGTATTTTTTATATCTTTTAAATCACTTAATTTACCACTTATAATAAAACTTTTACTTCCTTTTAATTTTATTCCATATTTTAAATTATTTTTATCTAAACTATTATTATTTGTTATACCTAAATAAAGACTAAATGATGTTCCTTCTTCACAAGTAGATGTTATATTAAAATTATATGGTTTTACTTTAGATATAACTAATTCATCATCCATTGGTGCCATATTATTTAAATTAACACTTTCATTATCACTAAAGGCTATTTTAGCACAACTTTTTAATGTAACTTTAGTTGGTTCTTTGGTTGTTTCTATAGGTTCTAAATAAGCTTTAGAAACACCTATAGCTAATATACTTATAATTAATAAACCAATTATACTTAATAATATTATTCTTTTCTTATTTTGCATAATAAATATTCTCTTTTCTAGGAAATATGTAAAGTATTAAGAACTCACTTTCCCTAGTACTAGTATATATATATATCGGAATGCAAGAATAAATTTTACCACTTTACATATTTTACAATTAGTTTACAAAAAGAAGGAGATTATTTATCTCCTTCTTCTAACATAGTAGTTATAAATATACCGTATCCTGTTAAAGGATTATCTATGATTACATGAGTTACAGCTCCAATTATTTTATTATTTTGAATTATTGGTGAACCACTCATGCCTTGAACTATACCCCCAGTTTTATTTATTAAATTATCATCATCTATTTCAAATGTTATATTTTTAATTTTACCTGTTTCATTTATTTTAGTTATATTTATACTAAATTCTTCTATTTTATCTTTATCTAATACAGTATATATACTAGCTTTCCCTATTTTTACTTCTTCTGGCATAGCTACCTCAACTAAGTTTTTATTTGGTAGAGTATCTTCATACTTACCAAATATTCCTACATTAGTATTTTTATCTATATTACCATAGATAGTATTATAATAAAATTTAGCATTTTTACTTCCTGGTATTCCTTTGGAACTTTTATCTATACTAGTAATATAATTTTTAAAGATAATACCACTTTTTATTTCGACAATAGATGAAGTATTAGTTTCCGTTATTTCATGACCAAGAGATCCAAATACATGTGTTCCTGGATCAATATAGGTTAATGTTCCTATTCCTGTTATAGAATCTTTAACATATAATCCTGTTTTATATATCCCATCTTCTTTTATTAAAGATAATTTACTATTTTTTTCTATTCCTTTTCTTAAATAAGTAATATTTACTTCTTTTTTATCTATATTTTTTTCGATAATATTAGTTAATTCTTTAATTGTATTTATTTTAATATTATTTACTTTTATGATATAATCTCCTGATTTAATAGTAGGATCTCCTTTATTATATTTACCATTTATAGGATAAAAACCAATAACCATTACGCCACTGCTGGAAACTTCAATACCTAAAGTTTCTCCTCCAGGAATAATAGCTTTAGAATAAGCAAGTACTTCCAAAGGAAAAACTAATAATATTAATAAAATAAATAATTTTTTCATAAATTATCGCCTCTTTATTTATATTATGGATTATATTACTAAATATAAAAAAACAATAATTGGTTAATACCAATTATTGCTAATATTGTTTTCCTATATATATTTTTGTTAAAGCTTTATTTCCGCATACAACACATGGTCCATCTATTTCTTCATTATCAATTAAACATCTACTTTTCATATTTGTATCATTTTTAATTTTTAATTCACATTCTTCTTTACCACACCAATTAATTTTAATAAAACCAGCTTTATTATTACTAATATCTAATAATTCATCATAAGTTTTAGCTTCATATATCATTTCATTTCTTCTTTTTAAAGCTTTATTATACATATTATTTTGAATTTCTATTAATAAATTATTTATTTCTAATATTATATCTTTATATAATATTACTTTTTTTTCTAAAGTATCTCTTCTAACTAAAGTAACTTTTCCTTGTTCTAAATCTCTTTTGCCAAGTTCTAAACGAATAGGATATCCTTTTACTTCGGCTTCAGCAAATTTAAAACCTGGTGTTTTACTTCTATTATCTACTTTATATGTTATATTATTTTCATTTAATAAGTTCTTTACTTCTTCTATAGGACCATCTACATCACCAATAGGAATAATAATTACTTTCCAAGGAGCTATTTTAGGTGGTAAAACTAAACCATGATCATCACCATGAACCATGATTAAACCTCCAATCATTCTCGTTGTTACGCCCCAGCTTGTTTGATAAGGATATTCTAATTTATTATCCTTACCCACAAATTTAATATCAAAAGCTTTGGTAAAGTTTTGGCCAAAATAATGACTAGTGCCATTTTGAAGAGCATAACCATCATACATCATTGCTTCAATTGTATATGTTTCAACAGCCCCAGCAAACTTTTCTTTTTCCGTCTTTTTCCCTGTTATAACAGGTATAGCTAAATAGTCTTCTTGAAACTTTTTATAGACATTTAACATTCTAAGGGTTTCTTCTTTAGCTTCTTTGCTTGTTGCATGCATCGTATGTCCTTCTTGCCATAGTATTTCTCTTGTTCTTAAAAATGGTCTTGTTGTTTTTTCCCATCTAACTATTGTACACCACTGATTATATAAAAGAGGTAAATCCCGATAAGAATTAATTATTTTTTTAAAATGTTCACAAAATAATGTTTCACTTGTTGGTCTTACACACATTCTTTCTTCTAATTTTTCTAATCCCCCATAGGTAACCCAAGCAACTTCAGGGGCAAAACCTTCCACATGTTCTTTTTCCACATTTAAAAGACTCTCGGGGATAAACATTGGCATTTGCACATTTTCATGTCCTAATTTTTTAAATTCATCATCTAATATCTTTTGCATATTTTCCCAAATAGCATAACCTAAAGGTCTAATAATCATACTTCCTTTAACAGATGAATAATCAACTAAATCTGCTTTTAAACAAACATCAGTATACCATTTAGCAAAATCAACATCTCTATTAGTTATTTCTTTTACTTCCATTTTCTCACCTATTCTGTTTTAAATTCTTTTAATTCATTATCTTCTGTTAATATTTTATTAACTTTAGATGTAGCATCATTTAATTTATCATTACAAAATTTAACTAATTTCATTGCTTCTGTATATTTAACAATAGCAACATCTAAATCAACATTACCACTTTCTAATTCTTTAACAATTTGTTCTAATTCACTTAAAGCATTTTCAAATGTTTTTTCCATCTTCTTCACCCTTTCTTTTAAGTACTCTTTTAAATTCTCGGTAATTTTCTGGTGTTTCCTCAAAACTTAAATTTTCTTTATCTAAATCTATTATTTTCAAGTTAATTATTTCTTCAATATAATTAATCATTAATCTTAATTTTTGTTCTTCATTCTCATAATTATTTATCATATCTTTATAATGCTTTTTTGATTCTGTTTCTTCCTTTAATTCATCCTTTAACATCGCTATATTATCTAATAAAAGATCTTGATTACGATATTTAATTTTTATTTTTCTACTAGAATAAGTATCTTGCCAATATTCTATATAACTATCTAATAATTTAATAATAGGTATAATTAAAAGACTTAATAAAGGAATACAAAAAGTAGAACTAGTTATTAATAAAATAATTATTATTTCTAAACCAATTTTCTTTAATTTATTTTTAAAAATTATTTGACTATCTTTTATATAATTATCCTTATTTTGATACAAATATAATTTTAAATTTAATTCTTTTATTTTTTCTTCTAATATTTTAATTTTATCAACATTTTGTTGATAAAATTCTTGATAAGATATCTTCTTTTGTTTAATAAACATTAATTTATTCCAATAATTTCCTTTTCGTAAATTCAATTCTTCTAACATTTTAAACCTCCATTTACCCCTTTTCTATTTCTTTAACCATAGCTTTAACATTACCTTCATGTAATCTTATATCTATTATATCATTTTCTTTTAAATCTTTATTTGATTTAATTATTTTATTATCTATCGTTACTAAAGAATAACCTTTTTCTAAGATACCTAAAGGATTAACTAATTTTAAAGTATTAACTAGTAAACTATATTTATTTCTTTTTTCATTAATTAAAGCTTTTGGATTTTGTAAAATATAAGATAATTTTATTTTATCTAATTCTTGTTCTTTTTTATTTAATATTATTTTAATATTATTATTTAAATTATCTATATATGTATCTAATTTTTGCATTTTTATTTCATACATAGACATAGGACTTTTTAAAACATAACTATTTTTTAAATTTCTTAAATTAATAAATTTCGTATTAATATAATTTTTAATAAATTTATTTGATCTTATTTTATAATTATCTAAAATATTATTTAGATCTAAAACAGTAGGAACAGCCATTTCCGCGGCACCAGTTGGAGTTGGAGCCCGAAGGTCAGCCACAAAATCAGCAATGGTCCAGTCAATTTCATGACCGACAGCACTAATGATGGGAGTCTTACATTCATAGATACTTCTAGCTACAATTTCTTCATTAAAAGCCCAAAGGTCTTCAATTGAGCCTCCGCCTCTTCCGACAATAATTGTATCAACACCAAATTCATCAGCTCTTTTAATTTGTCTAACAATATCTTTGCTAGCTTCCTTCCCTTGCACTAAACAAGGAAATAATATCGCTTCACACAAAGGATATCTTCTTTTAATGGTACTCATAATATCTCTTACTGCTGCCCCAGTTGACGCGGTCACAACCCCAATTCTCTCAGGATATTTAGGTATTTTCTTTTTATGCAAAGAATCAAATAATCCTTCTTGGGCTAACTTTTTCTTTAACTTTTCAAATTCAATATATAAAGCGCCAATTCCATCAACTTCCATCTTATCAATATAAATTTGATAACTACCTTGCGCCGGATAAGCACTTAAACGCCCTTCCACCAACACATTCATTCCATCTTCTGGTTCAAATGTTAATTTAGAAGCACTAGATAAAAACATAACAGCACTTATTCTTGATGTATCATCTTTTAACGTAAAATATAAATGTCCTTTGGTATGATTCTTAAAATTACTTATTTCCCCTTTTAAATATACTTTATTTAAAAACTTATCATTATCTAAAATACTTTTAATATAATTATTTATTTCACTTATTTTTAAATATTTATCTTTCATTATTCTATCCTATTCTTTTATTATTTGATCTAATACGGCATTAATTATTTTTCTAACTGCTTCATCACAATATTTTTTAGCAAGTTCAATAGCTTCATTTATAACAACAATATCGGGAGTATCTGTATACTTTAATTCATATATAGCTAAACAAAGTATTGCTTTAGCATTTTTATCTAATCGATCTATTGGCCATTCTTTTAAATATTTATTAGCTTCTTTTTCTAATATATCTTGATTCTTTAATACTCCATATACTATATCATTAACAAATTCATTTTCTATTGGGACATTATCCTTTATTAATTTATTTAAATCATATTTTATATTTCTATCCTTATATATATCTATTTGATATAATATTATCATTATTTTTCTCTTAAAGAACTTCTTGTTAAAGCCATTATTATGCCACTTCCTAACTAGTAAATTATATCAAATAATTATTTAAAAATAAATATCTTATATTAATACCGCTTTAATTATTAATTGATATCCTTTATTTATTTGATCACATGTTGTTAATACTAATACTTTTTCTTTATTCTTAATCTTAACATTAATACTCCCATCTTTTATTTCTTTATATATATCTGTTACTTGATAAGTATATATATTATCTTTATATATTATTTTTATTATATCTTTTTTTCTTAAATATCTTAAATTATTAAAAAAAGATACCTTCCCTACTCCCGAGTGACCTGCGATAAATAACCTACCCTCTTTTGATGACTTTAAAACTTCAATATTTTGATCAACATTATTTCGAGAATCATTTATATCATAAAAACCTAAATTCATTTTTATTTTATCTATTACTAAATAACCTAAATAATCATAAGTATTATATTCTATATTACTAATATTTATTTCTTTATAATTATTATCTTTAGGTATAAAGATAATAATTAATATACTAATAATAATTATTAATATAAATATTATTTTCTTCAAATAAATCACCTAGTAACTTATTATAATAATTATTAATAAATTAACAAGGGTACTTTTTAGCGAATATTGTCGAAAAAACATTATGTAGAATTCTACAAAAAGAAAAAGAACTAGCTATAGTTCTAATTCATTTTTTCAAATTGAGAATTATAAAGATTAGCATAGAAGCCATTTTGTTTCATTAATTCTTCATGATTACCTTGTTCAATTATATTTCCTTCATTCATAACTAATATTAAATCAGCATTTTTAATTGTAGATAATCTATGCGCTATAATAAATGATGTTCTTCCAACAGTTAATTTATCCATCGCTTTTTGAACTAATTCTTCTGTTCTTGTATCAACATTACTTGTTGCTTCATCAAGTATTAAGAATGGAGCATTTTCTATCATTCCTCTGGCAATAGTAAGTAATTGTTTTTGTCCAGATGATATACTACTTACATCCGTTAATTTACTATCTAATCCATTTGGTAATGTTTTAATAAAATGAGCACATCCTACAACTTTACAAGCTTCCATTATTTGTTCATCTGTTATATTCTCTTTATTAAATCGGATATTATCTCTTATTGTTCCATTAAAAACCCAAGTATCTTGTAAAACCATAATAAATAAATCATGAATATTTTCTCTTGTTAATTCTTTGGTTGAAACACCATCAATTAATATTCTACCTTCATTTATTTCATAGAAACGCATTAATAAATTAACAAGGGTTGTCTTACCTGCTCCAGTAGGTCCAACTATAGCTATCTTTTGTCCTGGTTTTATATGGGCATTAAAATCTTTAATAATTAATTTATCAGGATTATAACCAAATTTAACATGATCAAATACTATTTCTCCTAATACTTTATCTACTTCTAAATATTTCGTTTTATTACTTTCATCTTCTAATTCTTCTTGATTTAAAAATTCAAATATTCTTTCACTAGAAGCCGCGGCAGATTGTAAACTTGTCATTGCTTGAGCAATTTGATTTAAAGGATTAGTAAATAATCTAATATATAACATAAAGGCAACAATAACTCCAAAAGATATATTACCATTTAATGTTAATATAGCTCCAACTATACAAACAGCCACATAACCAAAATTACCAATAAAACCCATGAAAGGATGCATTAATCCTGATAAAAAATGACTCTTTCTTTCCGAATTATAAACTAATTCATTTAATTCATCAAATCTTTTATTAGCTTCTTCTTCCCCATTATATAATGTTACAACATTATGTCCAGAGAATATTTCTTCAATATGACCATTTATATTTCCTAATTCTCTTTGTCTTTGAATAAAGTATTTTTGACTCTTACTTAATACTTTAAACATAAAGATAAAACCAAATAAACTAGATAATATCGCGGTTATAGCCATAATAAAATTAGTATAAAACATCATAATAATAGAGCCAATAAATAAAGTAATAGAACTAACCATAGTACTAAAACTTTGATGTAATGATTGACTAATTGTATCAACATCATTAGTTACTCTTGATAATGTATCTCCGATAGTTGTATTATCAAAATATTTTAAAGGTAAATTATTTATTTTTTTACTTATTAAACTTCTTAATTTTTTCGAATATTTAACTGTTACTTGAACAACAATTAAACTTAAGATAAAACTTAATATAGCATTAAATCCATATAATAAAGCTATTTTTATTACTATATCTTTTACTTTATCCATATTTATTTCTGATTTAATTAAATTATTAATATTACTTGGCATATTATCTATAGCTTTATATATTTCTTCTTCATTATTAATATTACTTATATTATTTATAAAACTTATTTGATCTTTAGTTGTAATATTTATATTATTATATTTAAAATCAGGTAATAATATATTTAATAAATTATCAGATAAAATACTTATATCATTATTAGATAATTCTATTAATTTTAATAATGATAATTTATCTTCAATTGTTATTGTATTATTTTGATATAAAGAATCTTCTAAAAACTTTTCTTTAATAGAATTATCTAATAAAGAAAATTGTTGTAAAAATTCTTCTTGTTTAATACTTGTTATTTGTTTTATTTCTTCTTCCTTAAAATTATTACTTAAAAATTTAGGATCAGATATTTTTTTAATGATATCAGATACATTTAATATATCTGATATCTTTTGTTCATTTATTTGGGAAGTTATTTTACTTGTTAAATCTTTAATAACTTCTGTTTTAGGTACTAAACCAATAGTTAATTCATCAGTTAAAGAAGAAAGTTTATTAGGAGCTAAAATTGTTAAAATTGATGCTATTATAGCTAAAACAAAAGATATAATAATTGGATACCAATAAGAACGCATACTTTGAGCTAAATTAAGAATAGCTAATTTAAAATTCTTTGGTTTTTCAAATGAAGGACCATGGCCTCTTCTTCTTGGTTCATTAGACATTTTCAAGTTCCTCCTTCGTTACTTGGGATAAAGCAATTTCTTTATAAACATCACAAGTTTTCATTAATTCTTGATGTGTTCCTTCTCCCACACATACACCATCTTCTAATACTAATATTTTATCAGCATGAATAATTGTCCCAATTCTTTGGGCTACAATTATATTGGTAGCATTTTGCGTATATTCTTTTAATTTTTTTCTTAAAATAGCATCTGTTTTATAATCAAGAGCCGAGAAAGAATCATCAAAGATATAGATTTCTGGATCACGGGCAATGGCTCTAGCAATAGCTAATCTTTGCTTTTGGCCTCCGGAGACATTTGTTCCTCCTTGAGATATATGTGCATCATACTCATCCGGCATTTTTTCCACGAAGTCTTTGGCTTGGGCAACTTTGACAGCTTCCTTTATTTTTTCTTCATTTATAGGCTTTTTGCTTTTACCAAAGCTAACATTATAATTAACAGAGCCTGAGAACATTACCGCCTTTTGGGGTACATAACCAATTAAATTATGTAAATATTCTAAATCATAATCTTTAACATCAATACCATTAATTAAAATTTGCCCTTCGGTAGCATCAAATAAACGGGGAATTAACTGAATTAAAGTTGTTTTCCCACATCCTGTTGAACCTATGATAGCTAAAGTTTGCCCAGCTTCTACTTTAAAAGATATATTTTTAAGCATTGGCGCATCAGCATCCGGATATTTAAAACTTACATTTTTAAATTCAACTTGCCCATGAATATTATTTTTATTTTCTTTAACATTTCCACCTATAATAGTTAATTCTTCATCTAATACTTCATTAATTCTTTTCGCTGAAACACTAGCTCTTGGCAACATAATAAAGATCATAACTAACATAACAAAGGACATAACAACTTGCATTGCATAAGAAGAAAAGACAACCATATTACCAAAAATCGTTAATTTATCCATCATTAAAGCTTTATTAAGAAGTATTGCCCCAATAAAATAAATACCTAAAGTAAGACCATACATCACAATATTCATAACTGGTCCCATGATTGACATAACACTTTGATTAAATAATTGATTAGAAGCTAAATCATTATTTGCTTTTTGAAACTTTTCTTCTTGATACTTTTCGGCATTAAAAGCTTTAACAACTCTTATTCCTGTTAAATGTTCTCTTGTTAAATCATTAATATTATCAATTAATTTTTGAACTATTTTAAATCTTGGTAAAACAATAATCATTAAAATAATAATAACTGTAATTAGAAAAGCAACGGAACAAGCAGTTAAAATTGACCATTCTAAACCTTTATTTAATATTTTTAAAACAGCCCAGATTGCCATGATTGGTGATTTAATTAATAATTGCATTCCCATTGCTAAAAACATTTGCACTTGTGTTACATCATTGGTTGCTCTCGTAATTAAACTAGCTGTCGAAAACTTTTTAATTTCATTAGTCGAAAAACTTTCTACCTTCGTAAATAAGCTTTTCCGAACAGTTTTAGAGAAACTGGCCGCGATTAAAGAGACAACATAACCAACAACAACCGCGGTAGCTAAGCTCCCTAAAGCACATAAAACCATCATGGCGCCATTTTCTAAAATGTCCGCCATTTTACTTCCTTCTGTTTCAACTAATCTTGTTATTTGTGACATATAATCAGGTATTTTTAAATCTAAATAAACTTGTGCTACAATAAAAATAATACATACAAAAAATAACCCTACCGATTTCTTATCAACTTTTTTTAGTAGTTTAAACATTTTATTCTCTCCTTACTTTAAAAAATTTATGTTAAAAAATAATTATTAGACCTTTTTTAGTCACATAATAAATTTTAGTAAAATAACCAAAGAAAGTCAATGAAATATTTGTGAAAATTAGGAAAAATATATGTGAAAAAACAATAGATTTAAATTCTATTGTTTTTCTAAAAATATAATATATTCATCTAATATTTTAAATACTTCATCTTTATTCTTAGCATTATATACTTTTATTTTTATTTCTTTATTTTGAGGTAAACCTCTTAAATAATACATAAAATGATTTCTTATTTCAAGTAAAGCTCTTTTTTCGCCTTTAAGTTTAATTAATTCTTTTATTTGTTCTTTTAACATTGTAATTTTTTCTTTAAAAGAAACCTTTTTAATAATTTCCCCATTTTCTATATAAGCTAAACATTCTTTAATTAACCATGGATTACCTAATAAACCTCGGCCAATCATCACCGCGGTACATCCTGTCTCATCAAGCATTCTTTTAGCCTCAAAACAAGAAGTAATATCTCCATTACCTATAACAGGAATATGGACTGCCCCCACAACTTCCTTAATAATTTCTAAATCAACTTTACCGGCATAACCAGCACTTCTTGTCCGGCCATGAATAGCAATAGCTTTGGCTCCCGCTTCTTCACAAATCCTCGCAATTAAAACAGCATTCTTACTTTTTTCATCCCAGCCACTGCGAATCTTGACTGTGACAGGAACATCAACGGCCTTGGAAACTTTCGATACGATTTCTCTTACCCTTTCAGGATCCTTTAATAAGGCGCTGCCTGCCCCAGCACGTAAGGCAACTTTAGGAACAGGACAACCCATATTTAGATCAATAATAGCTTTAGGAAGCTTTTGGTTGACGATTTTTGCCGCCTTAGCAAGAGTCTCGGCACTTGCACCAAATAACTGAATAGCATAAGGAATTGTTAATTTTTCAAAACCATCTAACATCTCTAAAGTTTTCGCATTTTCCCGAACTAAAGCCTCAGCACTTATTAATTCACTAATAGCATAACCTGCTCCCATTTGGGCACATAAATTAATATAAACAGGATCAGAGACCCCAGCCATAGGAGCTAAAACAATTTTATTGGGAATATCTATATTACCTATATGCCACATTAAATCTAACATCTCCTTTAATTAATAATTAATTTTTGCGTATCACCTTGATTTAATAAAAAGGCATTGGCATCATCTGTATCTAAATGCACTTCCATAAAGCCATCACTACTAACTTTGGCTTCAACTTCAATAACACCTTTTTTAATTCCATCAATAACAAGTGATAATTTTTGGCCATCTTGAACATGATATTTTTCCGCATCTTCTAAAGAAAAATGAACATGTCTATTTGCAATAATCGCTGCTTTAACTTTAACACTTCCCTTTGGCCCAATTATTTCTATTTCTTCGGCATCTTCTAAATCCCCACTTCTTCGAACTGATGGATTTAAACCAAATATTCTTGCATCACTCTTAGATATTTCCACTTGATTATATTTTCTTAAAGGTCCAATTATTCTAACATTATTCATTTGTCCTTTTTCTGTTTTTAAACTCACTGTTTCATTCGCAGCAAATTGCCCAATTTGATTTAATTTATTTCTTACTGTTAAAGGTTCATCAAAAAGTTTTTGATAAGTTTCCTCATTTAAATGCACATGTCTTGCACTAATTCCTATCTTAATTTTTACTTCCATTTAATAATTCCTCCTCATATACTCTTATATCATTTATTTTATTATTTTCGATATCTAAAACTATTATATCCATATCTTTTTCTGTATCATCTAATATTAATTCATCATTAAAGGTTAATATTAACCGATCATCTAAATTAAAACCATGTTCCGTATAATCTAATAAATAACTTAATATGGCTCTTTTATGCGTAAATATAACAATATCTCCTTCATTATCTTTAATTATTTTATTAACTATTTTTTGCATTCTTTCTTTCGTATCATTTAATGATTCTCCAGCCGGATATTTAAAATTAAAATCTCTTTCTTGCATAAATCTTAACATTTTAATATTATGTCGACCCATATTTCCAATTACCGAATCTCTTAAATGCTTATCAATATAAATTGGTAATTTATATTGATAAGCTAAATACTTTGCGCTATCAATTGCCGAGGCATAATCACTTGCATAAATACTTTCAATTTCTTCTAAATTCATTAAGATTTGGGCTTTCTTTTCTCCTAGAATAGATAAGGGTCTATTAATTCTTTTTTCTTCTAAAGAAACATCTGTTAAATAACTAATATTATCAATAACTAAATTATTACTAATTAAATATAGCTTCATTTTAATATTCCTTTCAAAACACCAAATGATAATAACATCATAATTAAACCTGCGACTAAAACACCAAGGGAAGCTGCAATTAAAGATTTTTTCTTATCTAAACCAAGTAACGATGCGATTAAAGAACCTGTCCAAGCTCCCGTTGTTGGGAGAGGTACAGCCACGAAAAGAAATAAACCATAGTATTTTAAACTATCAATTTTTCCTTCTTTTTTCGATGCATGTTTTTCACACCAATTGGCAAACTTTCTTAATCCTTTTTTCTTTTTAAAATAATTAAAGACTGGGGTAATAAACCAAAGAATAAAAGGAATAGGAATAATATTAGCAATAATACAAATAGTTAAACTGGGAATAGCATCAAGCCCAAGAAGAGTTGCCGCGATCATCCCTCCTCTTAATTCTAAAATAGGTAACATTGATATAATAAAAATAGTGACATTTTTTCCTAACCAAGTTTTTCCTAAAAAAGAAAATATATTCATAAAAAAAGTAACTAAACCTTCAACCATTTTAACACCATCATTTCTATTTAAATTATAACACATAACTTTCTAAAATATTAATTATTTTCTTTTAAAGATGCAACTTTTCCATCACTTATTTGCGTAAATTTCTTTTGAATTTTTTCACTCGTAATATGTAAATCATCAATACTTTGATTTACTTGTTTAACACATCTAGATAATTTATCCCATCTTTCTTTATATCTAGTAAATTCTATACTTAATAAATTTAATTCTTCTTGAATAATTTTGGCATATTTATCTCTTTCCATATTTTTTAAAATCATACTAATAATAGATAAAGTACTAATTAAAGTTGTAGGTCCACATATCCAAACCTTTTTTTGATAAGCCAAATTAATTAATTCAGGATGATAAGCATTAATCTCGGCAAAAATAGCTTCAGCTGGTAAAAACATAATAGCCTCATCCCCTGTTTCCCCTGGAATAATATATTTTTCACTTATATCTAATATATGTTTTTTAACATCTTGAATAAATAATTTTTCTCTTGCTAATCTTTCTTCTTTACTTTTATTAAGATCAGTCATTTTTTGATAATTTTCTAAAGGAAACTTTGAATCAATTGCGATTGTCCCTAAAGGAGATGGTGCATATAATAAAGCATCAACAATAAGACCATTTTTAAATTTATGTTGCGTTTCATATATCCCATTTTGACTAGATCCAAAAGCATTATTTAAAATATATTCTAAATTAACTTCCCCAAAAGTACCTCTTGTTTTCTTATCTGTTAAAACACTTTGTAAAGAAACAATTTCCCCACTTAAACTATCAATTTTCTTTTGAGCTTCATCAATCTTGGTTAATCTTTCTAAAACATGCATAAATGTTTTATTACTTCTTTCAAAATTTTGATCTAATCTTTCATTAACTTTATCATTAATATGATTTAATTTATTTTCAATAGAATCATTTAATTTATTAAAATCATTAAATAAATCTTGACTAAACCCAAACTTAAATTCTCCTATTTCTTTATTTATATTAGCTTCAAAATGCCCTAATTTTTCCATTAAATCACTATTATTATTCTTTCTTAAAACAAGAATTAATAAAATAATTAAATTTAATATTAATAAACTAATTATAATATATTCCATAAACAATTACTCCTTGTATTTTAATTATACAATACAAATAATTGTTTGTAAATATCTATTTAAAAAATACTTTATACCAAACTAAAAAACAATAAATAGTCCATATTTTTCGGTAATTATCTTTTTTATTATTCTTATGATCATCTAATAATTTTAATAAATATTTTTCTTGAAAAAATTCTTGAGCTACTTCTTCCTCGAAAGTATTTTTAACTTGATGATAAAAATCATCTGTTTTAAGCCAAGAACGAACAGGCACAGGAAAACCTAATTTTTTCTTATTATAAGCATCAGTTGGAATTACTTCTTTAGCTGCCTTTCTTAAAGCTACTTTTGTATTATCCTTCGTTACTTTATATTTAGTTTCTATTTTTGATGCTACTTTAAATACTTCTTTATCAATAAAAGGTACTCTTCCTTCTAAAGAATTAGCCATAGTCATTCGATCAGCTTTAAGAAGAATATCTTTCATAAGCCAGTAGTCAATATCAATAGCTTGCATTTTAACTATATCACTTTCTTTAGCATATTCTTTATAGGTATCTTGCACAACATCAATAGCTTTTAATTTAGCTTTATTTTTTAATACTTTATTTATTTCTTTATCCCCAAAAACACGGTTAACCCCAATATAAGAGTTTTCTAATTTTTCCCCTCTTCTAATTAAAAAATTAATACCTCTTACCTCTGGAAATAAATGCGCTATTCTCGCAATAAAATGTCTTATTCCAAAAGGTATTTTATTATACCAAGCTAAATCAACATCTTGTCGATAGATATTATATCCTCCAAAAAATTCATCTGATCCTTCGCCTGATAAAACAACTTTAACGTCTTTAGAGGCAAGTGATGCCACGAAATAAAGAGCAACCGCGGCGGGATCAGAAGTTGGTTCATCTAAATAATACATAACTTTAGGTATTGCATCTAAATATTCCTCTTTACTTATAATCTTACTTTTATTAGCTAAACCTAATTTTTCCGTTAAAGATTTTGCATAATCAATTTCATTATAATTTTTTTCATCATAACCAACTGTATAGGTTTTAGCAGGTTTAGCTAAAGCTACTAAATAAGATGAATCAACGCCACTTGATAAAAAAGAACCAACTTCAACATCACTTAATAAATGTTTTTGAACAGAATCTTTCATTACCTTACTTATACTTTCTACTGCTTCATCAAAACTTTGTTTTTCTTCTTTAAATTCTTTATGATAATATTTATCGATCTTTATTTTTCCATCTTGGAAAAATAAAGAACAACCAGCATCTAAACGATAAACATTTTTAAAAAATGTTTCATTAGTTGGTGTAAAACTAAAAGATAAATAAGGCCCTAATATTTCTTCATTAAATTCTTTTTTAAATAAAGGATGTTCTAAAAAGGCTTTTATTTCCGAGGCAAACATAAAAGTATTTTGCATATATGTATAATATAAAGGTTTAATGCCAAAATTATCTCTGGCTAAAAATAAACTATTATTATTCTTATCATAAATAGCAAAAGCAAACATTCCTCTTAAATGTTTAGGTAAATCTTTTCCCCATTTTTCATAACCATGCACTAATACTTCCGTATCACTATTTGTCTTAAAAAGATGATTACTCTTTTTTAATTCTTCTTTTAATTCTAAATAATTATATATTTCACCATTAAAGATAACAACAATACTATTATCCTCATTATACATTGGTTGATTACCTAAAGTTAAATCAATAATAGCTAATCTTTGATGAGCTAAAGCAATATTATCATCAATATAAAAACCTTCCCCATCAGGACCTCGATGTTTTAATTTCGCACTCATTTTTTTTATTATTTCTTCTTTATGATCTAATTTATTAACAAATCCTACTATTCCACACATATAGTCTCCTTATTTAAAATATTTATAATAATCATTTTGCATAATTAAAGAACTCATATTAATTTTATTAGCCACGATTTTATTCATATTTTCAACATAATTATCAGGTAATTCTTCATCTGTTTTTGGCACAAATTTCCCACTTGCAGCATAATATGAACCATAGTCACTAACCCAACTACGATTCCCAAAGATAGCTAAACCTGGTTCAGTACTTAAAATATCTTTACCTATAATAAGACGAGAATCATAATTTACCCCAAATAAATTATAAATAGTTGGTAAAACATCTATTTGACTACCTATTTTCTTTACTTCCACCTTATCCATTTTATTATTCCACAAAATAAAATTACTATGATTAATTTCAATAACATTATCTTTTTTATAATTAGATGCTTCATTTACTTCTTCATCACTTAACATATATGGATAGTGATCACCCACCAAGGCAATAACTGTATCATCAAGAATGCCCGCATCACTTAATTTATTTAATAATAATTCTAAAGCTCGATCAAGTTCTATTTGAGCCGCTAAATAAGCTTTAACCGAATCAGAATATGGTAAAGATGCCACTTCATCTTTATGTTTTTTACTCATGGCATTACTTGATAAGCTATAGCCTCCATGGCCACTTACAGTAACATAGTAAGTCATAAATGGTTTAGAACTATTTGCATAATCATTAAAAGTTGCTTCAATCATTTCTACATCAGATTCAGGCCAAATATTACAATTAATAACTTTTTCTAAACCATTTTTACAACCTTTAAAATTTGTAAAACCTAAAGAAGCTAAATATTTATATCTATTTTGAAATGTATAAGAGTGATCATGATAAGCGTATGTCGCATAACCAAGATCATCAAAAGCATTCGCAAGACCAAATGGATAAACATTTTCTCCACTTTTCCATGGTTTTAAAAAACCTGTCGAAGCTACTAAACCTGTTAATTCTTGAAACTCTCCTCCAATAGTACTACTAATAGTTGGGGTATAAAAATCTTTAAATACAAAACCATTATTAATTAACTTATATAATGTTGGGGTTCTATCTTTATCAACAGCTATTTCATTAAATGATTCAGCCATAAACAAAATTAAATTCTTATTCTTAAAAAATCCTGTATATTCATTTTGTCTAGTTCCACTTTGATTTAAAAAATATTCATGCATTTGTTTTATAGTATTATTATTTTCATTCTTAATTAATTTATCAAAATCTATATCTAAATTATTATATTTATATTCTTTATTTTCTTCTATATTATCTATATTACTATTATCTATATTAGGTATATCTAAATTAATTTTTTCTTCAAATCCAATTATATTTCTTTCTAAATCTAAGAAAAAACTATTCATAACACCTAATTTTTTAATAGATAATTCTATATTATTAACATTATAATATAATTCATATTCTTCCCCTTTTCTTATCTTTAAAACAATATTAAATCCTATAAATATAATAATACCTATACCAACAAAGATACTATTATTAAGAATACTTTTCTTTTTTATAATAATCTTTTTATTTAAAGTAATCATTATAATTAATGGTATAAATAATATCATAATATATAATATATTTTTAAGAACTAATAATAAGCCATCTGAGGCAAAATCTATGACTTGATCAGTAGCCGCTAATAAAGATAAATTAAAATAAAAACCAAAGATCTTATATACACATAATTCTAAAGAATATAAAAACATAATTAATATACTCATTATATACATAATAACTTTATTAACTTTATGATTAAATAAACTAGTTAAAAAAGAAAGAATAAAACTCATAAATAAACTATATATAAATATTAATAATAAACTAAAATTAAATATATTATTATTAGTTAATAATTTAAACATTATTTCTAAATAAAATATTAATAAAAAATATATAATAACTACAATATTCTTTTTTAAAAAATCTTTCATAACTACCACCAACAAATTCTTTATTATTATATCATAATTTAATTAATTTAAAAAGAACCTATTCGGTTCTTATTTGCCAAGAAAAATTGGCTTTTCATAGCTTCCGTCTCCTTCCAAATATTTTACCGTGGATTTCAGATAGAAGGACGGGCGAACGCCAAACGCGAGTTCGACACTCTGGAGGTTCACGCGGCCATAGTAGCCGACAAACAGCGCACGATTGGAATGGTCCGAATAGCGGGAAATAGTCCATTCGTAAACGGCATTATATAGCCAATTCGCACTTCTATTTGTATCATTATTATAAGAACCTAAGTTTGTTTGCCAATTATCTTTACTTGCGGCAAATCCATAGTCTGAGGCATACATTAATCCTACTTGGGCATTCACTGTCTTGGTTGTTGTTTGATAGCTTCCTTTTGTACC
>CANRDD010000005.1 GCA_947629305.1 uncultured Bacilli bacterium
TAAAAGTAACAAAAAAACAGTTATTAAAACATGGTCAAGAAGATCTACTATTTTTCCTGATTTTGTCGGACATACAATCGCTGTTCACAATGGAAAAGATTTTATCCCAGTTTATATAACTGAAGATATGGTTGGTCATAAATTAGGTGAGTTTGCATTAACTCGTAAATTTACAGGCCATGCTGGAAATAAATAGGAGGTATTATGGAAGCATATGCAATACATAAAAATGCTTTAATTAAACCTAGACTTGCAAGAATGACTATGGATTTAATTAGAGGCAAAGATGTGGAAACGGCTCGAGGTATTTTAGAAAATACAAATACTAAAGCAAGTCGTTTAATCTTAAAAGTTTTAAATTCTGCTGTGGCCAATGCTGTTAATAACTTTGGTGCAAATGAAAATGAATTAGTTATCAAGGAATGCTACATTAATCCGGGTCCTATTTATAAAAGAATTAAATTTGCGAGTCGTGGTAATGTAGATCGTCATGATAAAAGAAGTAGCCACATAACGGTTAAGGTAACTGATAATAAGGAGGTTAAGTAAAAAATGGGACAAAAAGTTAATCCAATAGGATATAGACTTGGTGTTAATAAAGAATGGCAAAGTCGTTGGTATTCGAAAAAAGATTATTCTGATAATTTAATTAAAGATATTAAAATTAGAGAATATATTGAAAAAAATCTTAAAGATGCCGCTATTGCGAGTGTTGTTATTGAACGGAAGAAAAATAGATGTGAAATAACAATTTATACTGCTAAACCTGGTATTATTATTGGTCGTGGTGGTGAAGATATCGAAAAATTAAGAGGCAAAATAGCTAAATTAGTTGGAGCTAAACAAGAAGAAATATTTATTAATATTGTGGAAGAAAAGAATCCTGATTTAAATGCTCAATTAGTGGCTAATAATATTGCTAGTCAAATTGAAGCTCGGGCTCCATTTAGAAGTGCCCAAAAAAGAGCTATCAAAAATACCATGAAAGCTGGAGCTAAAGGTTGTAAAACAAGTGTATCTGGTCGTTTAGGTGGAGCTGAAATGGCAAGAACTGAAGGTTATACTGAAGGTACAGTTCCTCTTCATACGATTAGAGCGGATGTTGATTATGCCCAAGCTGAAGCTCATACAACTTATGGTAAAATTGGAGTAAAAGTATGGATTTATAAAAATGAAATACTTCCAGCCAAAAAGTCAGGGAAGGGAGTAGATAAAAATGTTGATGCCAAAGAGAACTAAATATCGTAAAAGTCATCGTATTAGTTATGATGGCCATGCCAAAGGTAATACTGAATTACATTTTGGCGAATATGGTTTAATGGCAACAGAAGGTGCTTGGATCTCAGCTAGACAAATCGAAGCAGCCAGAATTGCTATGACAAGATTTATGAAACGTGGTGGCAAAGTATTTATTAATATTTTCCCTCATATGCCAAGAACTAAAAAACCTCTTGAAACTCGTCAAGGTAAAGGGAAAGGTTCTGTTGAAGAATGGGTAGCAGTTGTTAAAGCTGGTAAAATTATGTTTGAAATAACAGGTGTTGATGAAGCAACAGCTCGTGAAGCTTTAAGACTTGCTTCTCATAAATTATCTGTTCAAAGCAAATTTGTAAAAAAAGAAGACGTAAAGGATGGTGATTCTCTTGGAAATTAGTGCTTTAAGAAAATTATCTGATGAAGAATTAAAGAAAAAGATAAAGGAAACTAAAGAAGAATTATTTCAAAAAAGAATGCAACAAGCAAATGGTACTTTAGAAAAACCAGTTGTTTTAAGAACACTTCGAAGAGATGTAGCCAGAATGAAGACAGTCTTAAAAGAAAGAGAACTTGGAGGTAATAAATAATGGCAGAAATTAAACAAGAACTTATTGGTAAAGTAGTTAGTGCTGCTAATAATAAAACTATTACAGTTTTAGTTGAAACTTCAAAAAAACATCCTTTATATAAGAAACAAGTTAAATATTCCAAAAAATATGCTGCACATGATGAAGAAAATAAAGCAAAAGTAGGAGATACAGTTAAAATTAGAATGACTAGACCATTATCTAAAACAAAAAGATATGAATTAGTAGAAATCCTAGTTGAAGCTGTTATCCTTTAGGAGGTATTATTATGGTAATGCAAGAAAGTAAACTTAAAGTTGCTGACAACTCAGGAGCTCGTGAACTTTTAGTTATAAGAGTTATGGGTGGATCTAAAGTTAAATATGGTAATATTGGTGATGTAGTTGTTGGGACAGTTAAAAAAGCTATTCCTAATAGTCCTATTAAAAAAGGTAAAGTAGTAAAAGCCGTTATTGTAAGAAGCGTTGAAGGCGTTCGTCGTAGTGATGGTTCTTATATTAAATTTGATGATAATGCCTGTGTCTTAATAAGAGATGATAAATCACCTGTGGGAACTCGGGTTTTAGGACCAGTTGCTAGAGAGTTAAGAGAAAAAGATTTTACAAAGATTGTCTCTCTTGCTCCGGAAGTATTATAGGAGGTACTTATGAAAGTTAAAGTTGGTGATTCAGTTTTAATCCTTGCTGGAAAAGATAAAGGAAAAACTGGTAAAGTATTAAGAACTCTTAAGAAAGATGGAAAAGTAGTTGTGGAAGGAATTAATATTGTTAAAAAACATTCTAAACCTAGAACAACTACTGAAAGTGGAGGAATATTTGATATTGAAGCTCCTATTAATGTATCAAATGTTAAAGTAGTTGATGCTGCTAAAGTTAAAGAAGTTAAAAAAGCAGCTAAAGATAAAAAAGTAGAAGATGCTAAAATAGAAGAAGTTAAAAAAGAAACAAAACCAAAGAAAACTACTTCTTCAAAAGAAAAGAAAGCACCTGCTAAGAAAGCGAGTAAATAGTTATGAGTAATTTTAAAGAATTATATAATAAAGAAATTATTCCAGCCCTTAAAAAAGAATATAATTATTCAACAGTTATGGCTGTGCCAAGACTTGAAAAAATAGTTATTAATATGGGTGTTGGTGAAGGTAGCAAAGATGAAAAATTTATTACTGCTGCTGTTCATGATTTAGAATTAATAACTGGTCAAAAACCAGTTGTAACAAAAGCTCGTAATTCTATTGCTGGCTTTAAGATTAGAGAAGGTCAACCAGTTGGAGTTAAAGTTACTTTAAGAGGAGAATATATGTATTATTTCTTTGAAAAATTAGTTAAAGTAGCCCTACCTCGGGTTAGAGACTTTCGTGGTGTTTCTCCTCATGCCTTTGATGGTAAAGGAAATTACACTATTGGTTTAAAAGAACAATTAGTTTTCCCAGAAATCGAATATGATGATGTTGTGAAAGTTCGTGGTATGGATATAGTATTTGTTACGACGGCTAAAAGCAATGAAGAAGCTAAAAGTTTATTAAAAGGCTTTGGAATGCCTTTCAAGAATTAAGGAGGATGTTATGGCAAAGAAAAGTATGATAGTTAAAAACCAAAGAACACCTAAATTTTCAACTCGTGCATATACGCGTTGTAATAGATGTGGACGTCCTCATGGTGTTTTAAAAAGATATGGTATCTGCCGTATTTGCTTCAGAGAACTTGCTAATGAAGGTAAGTTACCTGGCGTTAAGAAATCTAGTTGGTAGGAGGAAAATTTATGTTTGTACAAGATAAAATAGCTGATATGCTTACAAGAATACGTAATGCAAATCAAATGAAATATGAAACTGTTGAAGTTGTTGGTACGAAAATGACTCTTGGAATTGCCGAAATATTAAAAAGTGAAGGTTATATTGCTGATTATAATTATGAAAAAGATTCTAAAGGTGATAAATTAACATTAACTTTAAAATATGGTGATAAAAAAGAAAGAGTTATTACTGGACTTAAAAGAATTAGTAAATCTGGTTTAAGAGTTTATGCGAAAGCTACAGAAATTCCTCGTGTTTTAAATGGTTTAGGTATTGCTATTATTTCCACTAGTGAAGGCTTAATGACTGATAAAGAAGCACGGGCTAAAGGATTAGGAGGTGAAGTTCTTGCCTATATTTGGTAAGATAAGCTTATGAGTAGAATAGGTGAAAGAAAACTTACACTTCCAACTGGTGTTACAGCATCAATGGAAGGTAGCACTTTAAAAATTAAAGGAGCTAAAGGAGAACTTACATTAAATGTAAGTGATCTAATTGATGTTAATATTACTGATAATGTTTTAACTACTAAACAAAAAAGAGAATCTAGTAGAGCTAATGTTATGCAAGGAACAATGAATTCTTTAATTAATAATATGATAATTGGTGTATCTACTGGTTTTGAAAAAGGTTTAGAAGCTGTTGGGGTTGGATATCGTTTCAATGTTCAAGGCAATAAAATAAGCATTAATGCTGGTTATTCTCATCCAGTTGTTATTGATGTTCCAAATGGTTTAAATGTTACCCAAGAAAGTAATACCGAAATTACTGTTCATGGAATTGATAAACAAAGAGTTTCAGAATTTGCGGCTAATATTCGAAAAGTAAGAGAACCAGAACCTTATAAAGGTAAAGGTATTCGTTATAAAGGTGAATATGTACGTCGTAAAGAAGGAAAGAAAGCGGCATAGGGAAGGAGTAAATTATGATAAAAAAAGAATCTAATAATGTGGCGAGAATTCGTCGTCATAAAAGAGTTCGTAAAACTATAACAGGAACAAATGAAGTTCCAAGATTAAATGTTTTTCGTTCTAATAATGGTATTTATGTCCAAGTTATTGATGATGTCACAGGAACAACCCTTGCTAGTTCTTCTAACTTAGAATTAAAAATTAAAAATGGGGGTAATATTGAAGCTGCTAAAGCAGTTGGAAAAGATATTGCTCTTAAATGTCAAAAATTAAATATTAAAAAAATTGTATTTGATCGTGGAGGCTATGCTTATCATGGTCGAGTAGCCGCTTTAGCTGATGCAGCCAGAAGCGCAGGACTAGAATTTTAGGGAGGTAACATGAGAAATCAAAAGCAAGAACAAAAGAAAAACTTATTAGAAGAAAAAGTTATTTCAATAACAAGAGTTACTAAAGTTACCCAAGGTGGTAGACATTTTCGTTTTTCCGCAACAGTTGCTGTTGGTAATCGAAAAGGTTTAATTGGTATTGGTAGTGGCAAAGCTAATGAAGTACCAGAAGCTATTAAAAAAGCTATTCAAGCTGCTAATAAAAATGTCACAAAAATTGCCTTAAGTGAAGGAAGAACTGTTCCTCATGAAGCAACTGCTAAAGTTGGACGTTCCGTTGTTTTAATTAAACCAGCAAAAGCTGGACGCGGAATTGTTGCTGGTGGAGCTGCCAGAGCGGTTCTTGAACTTGCTGGGGTTAAGGATATTGTTGCTAAATCTTTAGGAGCTAATACCCAAATAAATGTTGCTAAGGCAACTCTTGAAGCTCTTCAAAGTGAAAGAACTCCAGAACATATTGCTGAACTTCGTGGCAAGAAAGTTGAGGAATTATAAGAT
Organism: uncultured Bacilli bacterium; assembly: GCA_947629305.1. Classification (GTDB taxonomy): domain Bacteria; phylum Bacillota_I; class Bacilli_A; order RF39; family UBA660; genus Onthocola_B. The sequence continues at coordinate 5,435 of CANRDD010000005.1, forward strand.
GAAATTAGAAAATTTACCAAAAACGAAAGAAATGAAAGTAGCTAAAAGAGTTGGTCGTGGACCAGGAAGTGGCATGGGTAAAACGGCTACTCGAGGAGAAAACGGGCAAAAATCAAGAAGTGGAGCTTCTATTAAAGCTTGGTTCCAAGGTGGACAAACACCACTTCATCGGAGAATACCTATTCGTGGATTTAATAATGCTAATTTTCGGACAGAATATGCTGTTATTAATTTAAGTGATTTAGATAAGTTCTTTAATGATGGTGATGAAGTTAATCCAACAGTTCTTTATGAAAGAGGAATTGTTAAAAAACAACTAGCCGGAATTAAAGTTTTAGCTAATGGAGAATTAACGAAAAAGTTAGTTGTTAAAGCCCATCGTTTCTCTACTAAAGCTGTAACAAAAATTGAAAATGCAGGCGGCAAAGCTGAGGTGATCTAAGATGTTTCAAGGAATTACCCAACTTTTTAGTAAAGATAATAAAGATTTAAGAAAAAGAATCTATTTAACATTATTTTGTTTAGGTATATTTTGCTTAGGAACAACAATTACTATTCCTTGGGCAAAACCTTGGACAACAGATATAATTAAAACATTAGATTTAGGTTTCTTAGAAATATTCAATTTGATGAGTGGAGGAGGACTTAAAACCTTTGCTATATTTGGTTTAGGAGTATCTCCTTATATCACAGCATCAATTATTACCCAATTATTACAAATGGATATAATTCCTTATTTTAAAGAATTAAAAGATCAAGGATATGTGGGAAGACAAAAAATTAATAAAATAACTCGTTATTTAGGAATATTAATTGCTTTCTTCCAAGCATATGTTGTATGTTATTTTTATCTAAGTGGTGCTGATGTTATGACAATGTTAAAAGTATCCTTAGTTATGACAGCAGGTACAGCCTTTTGTTTATGGATGGGTGATGAAATTACTAATAAAGGTATTGGTAATGGCCAATCATTATTAATCATGGCAGGGATATTACAAAGTATGCCAAATGTCTTTACAGGAGCATTTCGTGGTTTTATTCTAAGTAATTCTTATGCTAGATGGTTAGGTATTATTTTATTTAGTATATTTATTATTGTTTATATTCTGATTATTGTTGGTGTTATTTGGATTCAACTTGCGGAAAGAAGAATACCTATTCAATATGCTAATCGTTCTACAACAGCTTATGGTGCTCAAGGTAGTTTCTTACCACTTAAGATAAATGCTGCTGGGGTTATACCTGTTATCTTCGCTTCCATTTTAACAACTATTCCGGCAACAATTGTTGGTTTAACCAAAAAGCAAGCAGCCATAAATTTTGTTAATAAATATATTATTTATACAACACCAACTGGATTTGTTCTATATATTATATTAATTTTTGCTTTTTCATACTTTTATACATTCTTAGTTATGAATCCTGATGAAATGAGTAAAAATTTAAATGAAAGGGGAGGATATATTCCTGGGGTTAGACCTGGAGAAGACACATCTGCTTATATTAGTTCTTCTTTAGGTAAATTAACTTGTGTTGGTAGTTTATTCCTTGTCGTCTTAGCGGGTATACCTGTTATCTTCTCTCTGATCTTTAAAGATACTTTAGGTTCTAGTGTTTCGCTAGGTGGAACAGGGATATTAATTGTTGTTGGTGTTGCTATTGAAACATATAAACAAATTGAAAGTAGTTTAATCTCTCGTAGCTATAAAGCTCGTAGAAAGAGACTTAGATAATGAAGAATATCATTTTTATTGCTCCTCCTGCCGCGGGTAAAGGAACTATTTCCGAACGTTTAAAAGAAAATTTAGGTTATGTTCATATATCCACGGGAGATATGTTAAGAGAAGCTATAAAAAATAAAACATCTTTAGGTTTAATAGTTGAATCTATCATGGCTAAAGGTGAATATGTTAGTGATGATATTGTTATTAGTTTAATTAAAGATAAATTAAATAGTTTAGATGGAAAACCATTTATCTTAGATGGTTTTCCTCGGACTATTAATCAAGCTTTAGAACTAGATAAAAATATTCTTAATTTAAATTATCAAGTTATTTATTTAGAAATAAGTAAAGAAGAAGCTTTAAAAAGAGCTTTAGGTCGAATTACTTGTAGCTGTGGAAAAACATATAATCTTAATGTTACTAATTTAAAACCAAAGGTAAGTGGTATATGTGATGCCTGTGGGCAAGCTTTAAGGCAAAGAGATGATGATAATGAAGAAGCATTTATTATAAGATATAATAATTATATGGAAAAAACTAAACCAATTATGGATTATTATATAGAAAAAAATTTATTAGTTATGCTTGATGCTACTAAAGATATGGAAAAGCTTTATAATGATATTATCGAGGTTATTAAATGATTAGTATTAAAAGTTCAAGGGAAATTGCCTTAATGAAAGAAGCTGGCCAATATAACATGGCAACTTTTCGAGAATTAGAAAAACATTTAAAAGTTGGTATAACAACAAAAGAACTTGACAAAATAGCGCATGACTTTATAATAAAAAATGGTTGTGTTCCAAGTTGTCTTGGATATGAAGGTTATCCAGCTAGCATATGTATATCTATCAATGATGAAGTTGTTCATGGTATTCCGAGCAAAAGAAAAATTAAAAATGGTGATATTGTTTCTATTGATTTAGTTTTAGCTTATAAAGGTTATCATGCTGATGCAACTAGAACATATATTATAGGTGATGTTTCTAAAGAAGTAGAAGATTTAGTTAAAAATACCAGATTAGCTTTCTTTGAAGGTGTTAAACAAGTTAAAGATGGAGCAAGAGTTAAAGATATCAGTATTGCTATTGAAAAATATGCTCATGATCATGGTTTAAGTGTTGTTGAAGAATTATGTGGGCATGGTATTGGTTTAGAAATGCATGAAGAACCAGATATTCCTAATTTTAATGATAATAATAATACAAGACTTAAAGAAGGAATGGTTATTGCAATTGAACCAATGTTAAATTTAGGAAGTAAAGAAGTTTATGTTTTAGATGATGATTGGACGGTTAAAACAGTTGATGGAAAACCTTCTAGTCATTATGAAAATACCGTCTTAGTTACTAAAGATGGATATGAAATATTAACAGGAGATGATTAATATATGGCTAAAAAAACAAATATGAATCACAATGAAGAAAAAATATCAACAAAAAAAGATAAAATTGAAGTAGATGGCGTAGTTAGTGAAGTTCTAAAAGGTAGTGATTACTTAGTAGAACTTGAAAATGGTCATACTGTAAAAGCCTACGTTTCTGGTAAAATGCGTATCCATATGATTCGTATTTTACCAGGTGATAAAGTTACAGTAGAATTATCGCCATACGATTTAACACGTGGGATTATAACATGGAATAAAAGATAGGAGTGAGATTTATGAAAGTTAGACCATCCGTTAAAAAGATATGTAAAAAATGTAAAATTATTAGAAGAAATGGAAAAGTTAGGGTAATATGTGAAAACCCTAAACATAAACAAGTACAAGGTTAAGGAGGAATTATGGCAAGAATTAAAAATATTGAATTACCAGGAGAAAAACATACTTGTATAGGACTTACCGAAATTTATGGTATTGGGAGAAGCTTAGCTAAAACTATTTGTAGTGATGCAAAAGTTGATCCAACTAAAAAGGTTAAAGATTTAACTGAAGAAGAAGTTGCCTCTTTAAGAAAAGAAATTGATAAATATTCTGTTGAAGGGGATTTACGTCGAGATGTACAAATGAACATTAAAAATAAAATGGAAATTAATTGTTATCAAGGTGTTAGACATAAAAAAGGTTTACCTGTAAGAGGACAAAGAACTAATCGAAATGCTAAGACTCGTAAAGGTAAAGGTAAAGTTGTTGCTAACAAGAAAAAGGTAGGAAAGTAGGTTAAATTATGGCTTATAATAGAAGAAAAAGAAAAGTTAAGAAAAATATTCCAGAAGCAGAAGCACATATTCATTCAACATATAATAATACAATTGTTACAATATGTGATAAAGATGGAAATGCAATAAGTTGGTCTTCTGCTGGACGTATTGGTTACAAAGGTAGTAAAAAGAAAACTCCTTTTGCGGCTGGACTAACCAGTGAAGCTGCTGCAGCCGCGGCTGTTGAACAAGGGGTTAAAAAGGTTGATGTTTATGTCAAAGGTCTTGGACCTGGAAGAGAAAATGCCATCCGTTCTTTACAATCAGCTGGTTTAGAAATTACAAGTATTATTGATGAAACACCAGTTCCTCATAATGGTTGTCGTCCACCAAAAAGACCAAGAAAATAATTTAAGAAGGGAAAATAGGGAAATATGATTAAATTTGAAAAGCCAGAATATAAAATAACAGAATATCAAGAAAATAATTTTTATGCCAAATTTGAACTAGATCCTTTAGAAAGAGGATTTGGGACAACTATTGGTAATGCTTTAAGAAGAGTTCTTTTATCTAGCTTACCTGGTAGTGCTGTAACAACAGTTAAAATTGATGGTGTTATGCATGAATTCCAAAAAATGGAAGGCGTTGTAGAAGATGTTACAACTATTGTTTTAGCTTTAAAAAACTTAGTTGTTAAAAATCATTCTAGTGAAACAAAAACATTAAGATTAACTAAAACAGGTGAAGGTCCTGTTACGGCTGCTGATATTACCAAAGATGCTGATGTGGAAATTATTAATCCTGATTTAGTTATTTGTAACCTTGTTAAAGGTGGCAAAATAAATATGGAATTAACAGTTAACAATGGTCGTGGTTATGTTCCAGCTGCCGAAAATAAAGCTAAATTACCAGAAGTTAAAGCTGGAGTAATTGCTATTGACTCATCATATTCACCAATTGAACTTGTTAAATATGAAGTATTAGATACTCGGGTTGGCCAAGATGAATCTTATGATAAATTAGTGATGGAAATATCTACTGATGGTAGTATGACTCCCGAAGAAGCTATGGCTCTTGGTGCTAAAATATTAATTGAACATTTTAATATTATTGCTGATTTAAATTCTATTAGTAATATAACAGGTATTATGCAAGAAAAGAAAATTGATACAATGACCAAAACATTAGAAACACCAATTGAAGAAGTAGAATTTTCTGTTAGAGCATATAATTGTTTAAAAAGAGCGGGTATTCATACTATTCAAGATTTAGTTAATAAAAAAGAAGTAGAAGTTACCAAGATCCGTAATTTAGGAAAGAAATCTTTAAAAGAAGTCTTAGATAAAGTTGCGGAATTAGGACTTACATTTAAGGAGTAGAGACAAATGAAATATAGAAAATTAGGAAGAGAAACCAGAATTAGAAGAAGTATTTTAGCAAGTCTTACCAAAACTTGTTTAATGAATGAATCTGTTGTTACAACAGAAGCAAGAGCTAAAGAAGTTCGGAAGTTTGTTGATAAAATGATTACTTATGGTAAAGATGGTTCTTTAGTATCTCGTCGGAAAGCTTTAGCTTTCTTACATAACGATAATGAAGTTGTTCAAAAAGTTTTTGATGAATTAGCTAAAAGATATGAAAATAGAGCTGGTGGCTATACAAGAATTATTAAACTTAATGAACGTCGTGGCGATGATGCTTTAGAAGTAAAATTAGAATTAGTAAAATAATGACTTAATAAAGTCATTATTTTTTTAAAATTTATTAATAAAAATTATTTAAGTATACTTAAATAAAATGTAAAAAATTAGAATTATTTAAGTATACTTAAGAAAAATATAAAAATAAAGAATTATTTAAGTATACTTAAATAAAATATTGACATCTTAATAATAAATGATTATAATAAAATTGAAAGAGTGGTAGCAATGATTAAAAGAACATTTTATTTAGATAAATTAAAAAATTTATATGACTCAGAATTAATTAAAGTTATTACTGGTATAAGAAGATGTGGTAAATCTATTTTATTAAAGCAAATTATGGAAGAATTAAAAGATAAAAAAATTAAAGATAATCATATTATATATCTTAATTTTGAAGATTATGATAATGTAGAATTAACTGAACCAAAGAAGTTTCATGAATATATTAAGAGCAAAATAAAAGATGAAAAGAAATACTATTTGTTTTTTGATGAAATTCAAAATGTTAAAGAATATGAAAAGGTTGTTAATTCTTTTAGAGCAACTTTAAATGTTAGTATATTTATCACAGGTTCTAATAGCAGTTTATTATCAGGGGAGTTAGCGACCCATCTGGCTGGAAGATATATTCAAATTAATATGTTGCCTTTTAGTTTTCAAGAATATTTAGAATTACAAAAAGAAAAGAATATCCAGTTAGATCTTGATACAGAATTTAATAATTACTTAACCTGGGGAGGAATGCCTTTAGTATGTAATTTTAATACTGATGAAGAAAAATTAATGTATTTAAAAGATTTATATAATACCGTAGTTCTTAAAGATATTATTGAGAGAAATCAAATAAAAGATGTGCAATTATTAAATCGGATTATTCAGTTTTTGTTAGAAAACATTGGAGGTATTATCTCGGCTAATTCTATAGCTAAATATATGCAAAAAGAAAAAGTGAAATCAACAATTAATACTATTTTAAATTATATTGAATATATAAATAATTCATATTTTTTTCAAAAAGTAAATCGTTATGATATAAGAGGAAAAACTGTTATGAGTACACTAGAAAAATATTATGTAAGTGATTTAGGCTTTTTAAAATTAAAAAGTTCTACAATTGAACGAGAATTACCTGGTAGATTAGAAAATATAGTTTATAATGAATTAATAAGAAGAGGATATAATGTCTATATAGGAAAAACAGTTAAAGGAGAAATAGATTTTATCGTGGAAAACTTTGATAAAAAAGCTTATATTCAAGTCTGTGAATCTTTCGTGGATGAAAAGGTAGAAGAAAGAGAATTTGGTGCTTATCAAGATATTAATGATAATTATCCTAAATATGTTTTTTCATTAGATGCTTTAGATCATAGTAAAAATGGTATTATTCATCTTAATATCATAGATTATTTATTAAATAAAAAAGATATATTTTAAAAAGAAGTATAAAATAGTAAAAATAATCCATAACATAAATGGAGGATGAAAATGAAAAATCAAGAATGTGATGCTTGTAAAGATGCTAAATTTGGGATAGCTTATATTGATCCTGAAACAGGTATTTTATGTAGTAAAATTGATACAGGAATGAAATTACCAAAGGGGAAAAAAGTTCTTGCTCCCCAAATATGTACAAAATGTGGTAATACTAGTTGGAAAACTATTGATAACAAGGAATAAGAGAGTAATCTCTTTTTTTATTTCTTTTTTTAAGGTATACTATTATTGAAAGTAGGTATATAATGAAAAGAAAATTTAAAAAGAGTGTTAAATTAAGTTTATTAGTTGTAATTATATTATTAGGATTATTTATAACGATTAAGAAAATTAATATAAATAAAGTATTAGATGAGAATAATAGTGTTAAGACTAGTGAAAAGGAAGAAGAACCAAAAATAGAAGAACCTATTGAACCTAAAGTAACAAATGTTTCTATCACAGCTGTGGGAGACTGTACATTAGGTAGTGATGATAGAACAGTGACTAGTCAAAGTTTTGTAAATGTCTATAAAGATAAGGGAGAAGATTATTTCTTTGGAGGAGTTAAAGATATTTTTGCTCTTGATGATTTAACCATTATTAATTTAGAAGGTACCTTTACTGATTCAACAGACCGAACACCAAATAAGACATATACTTTTAAAGCACCAAGTTATTATGCAAATATGCTTCCTAAAGCTAGTATTGAAGCTTGTAATATTGCCAATAATCATTCTCATGACTTTGGTGAATCTGGTTATTTAGATACCGTTAAAGCTTTAGAAGATGTTCATGTTAATTATTTTGGTAATGAATATTATTATGTTTTTGAAAAAGATGGGATTAAAATTGGTTTAGGTGGTGTTGATTGTGAAGAAGATCCAACTTGTACAACTAATATTGATACCATGATTAAAACTTTAAAAGATAAAGAAGTGGATAGTATTATTTTAACATTTCACTGGGGTATTGAAACCCATTATAACCAAAGTGCTATTCAAACTACATTAGGTCATTATGCTATTGATCATGGGGCTGATTTAGTTTTAGGTCATCATCCTCATCGTATTCAAGGTATTGAACTTTATAATGGTAAATATATTGTTTATAGTCTAGGTAATTTTTCTTTTGGAGGTAATCGTAATCCTAAAGATAAAGATTCTTTTATTTTTCAAATAGATTTTACTTATGAGAATAAAAAAATAATAGATAGTAAAATTAATGTTATTCCTGTTAGTATATCTAGTAAAACAAATGTCAATGATTATAGACCAACTATTCTAACTGGAAGTGAAAAAGATCGCGTTATGGAAAAAATAGCTAAATATAGTGTTAATGTATCTTTAACTTAAAATTTTTATTAAAAATAATTTAATTATCTAAAAAACTATGTTAAAATATTAAGTAGCGAAAGTTATATAGAAGAGGTGCTAGTTATGGCTAAAGTTATATCACTTGTAAATCAAAAAGGCGGAGTAGGTAAGACAACGACGAGTATAAATCTAGCCGCGGCATTAGGTAAGTTAGGCAAAAGAGTCCTTATTATTGATATGGATCCCCAAAGTAATGCTACCACTGGGTTAGGTCTAAACTCTAATGATTTTACCAATGATATTTATGAAGTTATTACTAGCAGAACAGAAATTAAAAAGGCTATTAAGAAAACTAAATATCAAAATTTAAGTATTATACCATCAACTATAAACCTTGCTGGTGTTGATGTTGAATTTGTTAAAAAAATGTTAGAAGATAAAGAGTTTCAACAAAGTTTTCAACTTAAAATGAAATTAGATGAAATAAAAGATAATTATGATTACATTATAATTGATTGTCAACCATCTCTTGGTCTTGGCACAATGAATGCCCTCGTGGCTAGTGATTCGGTTATTATTCCTGTTCAATGTGAATTTTTTGCTTTGGAAGGAATTAGACAACTTTTAAACTCTATTATCATGGTTCAATCAAGTATGAATCCTAATTTAAGAATTGAAGGAGTTCTTTTAACTATGTTAGATGGTAGAACTAATATTGGTTTAGAAGTTATTGAAGAAATAAGAAAGTATTTTAAAGATAAAGTATTTAATACTATTATACCAAGATTAGTTCGCCTAGTTGAAGCTCCATCTCATGGAAAACCTATTAATGAATATGATCCGACAAGTAGAGCTACCGAAGCCTACTCTAATTTAGCAAAGGAAGTGATTAGTCGGGATGGAAACTAAAAAGAAAGCTTTAGGAAAGGGATTAGAACAATTATTCTCGGCTTCTGTCATTGATTTTGATGATTTTGAAAAAGATATCGTGGAAGAATCAAGTAAAGATACAGTTGAAATAAATATTGATGATATTCGAAGTAATCCTTATCAACCAAGAAAAACTTTTGATACAGAAACATTAAATGAACTCGCTAAATCTATTGAACAATATGGGATAATTCAACCTATTATTGTTAAAAAAAGTATTAAAGGTTATGAATTAATCGCAGGAGAAAGAAGAACAAAAGCGGCAAAACTAGCTGGTTTAACCAAAATACCTGCTATTATTAAAGATTTTAATGATCAAGAAATGATGGAAATAGCTTTAATTGAAAATATTCAAAGAGAAGATTTAAATCCTATTGATGAAGCTACAAGTATTAATAATATTATTAAATTAAGAGGTTATACCCAAGAAGAATTTGCCCAAAAATTTGGTAAAAGTAGAACTTATGTTACAAATATCTTAGGTTTATTAAAATTACCCGAAGATGTTAAAAAGTTAGTTGAAAAAAGAAATATTTCGATGTCACATGCGAGGGTTTTAAGTAAAATAGATGATGATAATATTGTTAGTGATTTAGCTAAAAAGATTATTACGGATGAAATAAGTGTTCATGAATTAGAACAATTAGTTAGTAAAGAAAGTAATAGTGTTGATGTTAAAAAAATAGGAAAGAAAAGTAATGTTGAAAGTAATTATCGTTTATATGAAAATTTATTAATTGATAAACTTAATACAAAAACGAGAATAAATAATAATAGAATAGAAATATATTTTGATGGGAAAGAAGATTTAGAAAATATTTTAAATAAATTAAATATTAAAATTGAGGATGAATAATGAATAAAGAATTTGCATTAAATGATCAAGTTATAATGAAGAAACCTCATGCTTGTAAAAGTAATCTTTGGACAATAACCAGAGTTGGAGTAGATGTAAAGATTAAATGTAATAACTGTGGTCATGAAGTAATGCTTGATCGATTAGAATTTATGCGTAAAATAAAAAAGGTGATTAAAAATGAGAAAGTTGAAGATTAGAAACAGGGTTGGCCTTCATCCAGTGATGACATTTCTTATTCTTTGTTTTGTCGTAATTATCTTAAGTGGATTCCTTCATTTATTCAATGTGCAAGCAACATTTAATGAAGTTAATTCAATAAGTGGTAGTTATCAAGTAACAACAGAATCTATTAATTCCTTACTTAATTTAAGTGGTATTAAATATGTATTTACTAATACAGTATCTAATTTTGCTAATTTTACCGTATTACCTCATTTAATTATTATACTTTTAGGTTTTGGGATTATGGAAAGAAGTGGTTTTTTAAAAACATTAATAACCATTCTGACTAAAAAAGCTAAAAAAACAACTGTTACTTTCTTTTTAGTATTTTGTTGTATGATATCTTCAATCATGGGTGATTTATCATATATTATCTTTATTCCCTTAAGTGCTTTATTATTTTTATATGGAAAAAGAAATCCAATGATAGGTATTATTGCTTCTTTCGCTGCTTTAACTTGTGGATCTGGTTTAAGTATTCTTTTAACTAGTGTTGATTCTAGTTTACTTACAACAACACTCACTTATGCTAGATTAGTCCAACCTAATATAGTTATAACACCAGGTAGTTTTTTCTTTATAATGTTAGTTGCTGTTTTAACATTATCTGTTATAATTACAAATATTACGGAAAATATTATTGCGAAGAATGTTCCTAAATATGAATTTAATGAGAATAAAGATATTGATGATGATTTAGTATTTACTAAAAATAAAAAAAGAGGTTTATTAATTGCTTTTATAGGTGGTTTAATATATTTATTAATATTTATATATAATATTATACCTGGTTTACCTTTTTCAGGTAATTTATTAGATTATAGTCAAAATTTATATATAGATAAATTATTTAGTTATAATTCTTTCTTTAGTAATGGTTTTGTTTTTATCGTAACTATATTCTTTGTTATATTGGGTCTTGGTTATGGTATTGGAGCTAAAACTATTAAAAATAATAAAGAATTTGTTGATGCTTTAGGATCTTCTTTAAATGGAATAGGAAAAATATTATTAATGATATTTGCATCAGCAACATTTATTAGTATTGTTAAACAAACTAATTTAGGTAATGTTGTCGGTGGTTTTTTAGTTAATATTGTAAATAATTCCCAATTTACTGGTTTACCTTTAATATTATTATTCTTTATAGCATCAATGATTACAACATTATTTTTACCAACACCTATAAATAAATGGTTAATATTAGCATCTTGTTTACCTACTTTAATTGAAGCAGGCATATCACCTGAATTTGGGCAAGTAATCTTTCGTTTTGGGGAATCAGTTACATTAGGTTTAACTCCTTTATTTTCTTATTTTATTGTATATTTAGCTTATTTAGAAAAATATAGTCAAAATGATAAACAATTTAAATTATCAAAAGCTATTAAATATCAAGTACCTTATTCTTTTATCTCTCTAATAGTATTTGTAATTATGATTCTTTTATGGTATATTCTAAATATACCTTTAGGTCTAGGTTCGGCCGTAGGAATATAGGGAGTGATAATATGGGACTTAAAGCAGGAATTGTTGGTTTACCAAATGTTGGTAAATCAACCTTATTTAATGCAATTACAAAACAAAACATCTTAGCGGCTAATTATCCATTTGCCACGATAGAACCAAATGTCGGGGTTGTTATTGTTCCTGACAAAAGAATTGATTTTTTAAAAAATTTATATAATCCACCTAGTGTTGTACCAACAACTTTTGAATTTACAGATATTGCTGGGTTAGTTGAAGGAGCATCATCTGGGGAAGGACTTGGAAATAAGTTTTTAGCTCACATTCGAGAAGTTGATGCGATTCTTGAAGTTGTCAGGTGTTTTGATGATCCAAATATAACGCATGTAGCTGGAAAAACTAATCCCAAAAGAGATGCCGACATTATTAATGTTGAACTTATTCTAGCTGATTTAGAAATAATAACCAATAGAATTGGTAAAATAGAAAAGAAGGCAGAAACAACTAAAGATAAAGAAGCTTTAGCTGAACTAGCTTTATTAAAGAAATGTCAAGATTCTTTAGAAAAAAATATACCTTTAAGAAAGTTAGAATTAAATAAAGATGAATTAATTATGATTAAAAATTTTAATTTTTTAACTTTAAAACCAATTATATATATAGCTAATGTTAGTGAAAATGATTTAGGAACAAATTGTCAATTTGTTCAAGAATTAAAAGAATATGCAAGTAGCGAAAAAGCTAAAGTAATTGAAATGAGTGCAAAATTAGAAGCAGAACTTGCTTCGTTAGATGAGGAAAGTAAAAAAGAATTATTAGCAACCTTTGGGATTAAAGAAAGTGGTTTAGATCAGCTTATCTTAGCATCCTATGATCTTCTTGGTTTAGCAACCTTTTTTACTGTTGGATCTGATGAAGTAAGAGCATGGACTTTTAAAAAAGGAATGAAAGCTCCTGACTGTGCAGGTATAATTCATAATGATTTTAAAAGAGGTTTTATTAAAGCCGAAGTTATGAGTTATAGTGATTTAGAAGAATTAAAAGATGATAAAAAAGTTAAAGAAAAAGGAAAATTAAGAATTGAAGGTAAAGATTATATCATGCAAGATGGTGATATATGTTATTTTCGTTTTAATGTTTAAAGAAAGGAAATAGATAAAAATGAATAATAAATTATTTAGTAAAATCTTTATGTGGATGGCAATAGGTTTACTTGTTACTTTTGCTACTGGTTTATTTATTGCTAATAATCCAAATATGTTAGCAAATGTTTTTCAAGGAGTAGGTTATATTGTCTTTGTTATTGTAGAATTAGCTTTAGTTATTTTCTTAGCATCTCGCATTTTCAAAATGCAACCAACAACAGCCAAGATATCTTTCTTATTATATTCTTTTGTCAGTGGTATTACCTTTTCTTCTATCTTTGTTTATTATGACTTAAGTTCTATAATATATGTCTTTTTATTCGCTGCTATTTTATTTTCCGTTTTAGCCTTTGTTGGTTATACAACTAGATATGATTTATCTAAATTAGGTAATATTTGTTTAATAGGTTTAATAGTATGTATTATTTTATCTTTAATTAATATTTTTATAGGTAATAATACTTTTAATTTAATTTTAACTATTATATCAATTATAATCTTTTTAGGTTTAACAGCTTATGATATGAAAAAAATTAAAAATTTAGATAATCTTGGCTTACCAATAGATAATTTAGCTATCTATGGAGCTTTAGAATTATATTTAGATTTTATTAATATATTTCTTGATCTATTACAATTATTTGGGAAAAATGATAATTAAGGTGTAATATGGATATTAGTTTAAAAAGAATATTAGCATATGTAATAGATACGATATTTATTGTTTTAATAACAACATTAATAAATAATATAACGTTTATTAATCCTAAATTAAATGATTATAATAAACATTATGATGAATATATTAAAATACAAGAAGATTATAAAAATAAAGAAATAGATAAAGATAAATATGATATAGAAATAAAAGAATATAATTATATATTAACAAAAGAAGGTTTAATATCTAGTATTATAACTATTAGTTCTTTAATTATTTATTTTGGTATATTACCTTATTTTTTAAAAGGACAAACATTAGGTAAAAAAGCCTTACATATTAAAATAGTAAGTAATAAAGATAAACAATTAAATATAGGAAATTATTTACTTAGAATGGTAATATTAAATAATATTATATTTAGAATATTAAATGTAAGTGGAGTATATTTCTTAAATAAAAATAGTTTTTATATTTATTCTAGTGTTATTAGTTATATTGAAAGTTTAATAGAAACAATTATTATCTTTATGGTTATTTTAAGAAAAGATAATCGTGGTTTACATGATATGATAAGTGGTACTAAAGTTATTGAAGAAAGTAAAGAATAAAGATCAAGATCTTTATTCTACTTGAATTACTTTTATTTAAATGCTATAATTTTTTTAACATAGAAGAAGGGTAATGATTATGAAAAAATTAAGTATTATAATAATATCTTTTCTATTAATATTTATAACTATTATTTCTATTTATAATCAAAATAAAGATATATTTATTGGTAAAAAAGAAGAAATAAAAGAAGTAAATAATAATTCAATAGCTATAATGCTTCAAGAAGAAGATGGATCATATGTTAAATCAAGTACAAATGCTTGGCCTACGGGAAATTATGTATTTAATCAAAATAAATCTAAATGCGAAAATGGCAGTAAGCTTACTTGGAATAATAATGGTCTAATTTTAAGAACAAAGAAAAATGAAAGATGTTATGTTTATTTTGATAAAATGTCAAATGAACCTTTAAATATTGATTCTGTTGATGTCGATTCTAAAAGTACAAATAATACTGTAATTCTTACTGTTAATGCAACTGGAGGAACTGGAAAAATTAATTATTCAGTTGAAAATACTTGTACTAAATGTGATGAACCTGTAGAAAATTGTGGATTAAATTCAACTAAGGGAGGCATTTCAATTAATAATAATATTATCACTATTAATAATTTAAATCGTTGTTATGACCATAATTTTACTGTCCAAGTTCAAGATGAAAGTGGCACTATAGTTACTTCTCAAGTATCAGATATTAGTCTATCTGGAAATGAAAATTGTGACGTATGTACAGGTAATCCTGGAGGAATTCTACCATCTGTTCCAGTTAAGCCAGGTAAAACTTAGAGAAATAAAAATTATTAGAGAATTTAATTTTTAAATATTTGAATAAAATAAAAATAAATATTTATTACAGACAAAGTTTTTTTGCCTGTTTTTTTCTAAAAGTTTTATTGTTAAAATTTTAGATTTGTGATATCCTAAATATAGATGATAGGTATGAAAAGGGTAATAAATGTTTTTAAAGAAAATAATATAGAAGCTGCTTATTTATATTTTTATGTTCATTTTATAACTGAAGTTATTTGTTTTTATGTTTTAGCAAATTTAACACATAATAGTTTAATTCTTTGGCTTGTTCCTTTGATATATGATTCTTTTGCTTTTGTTCCCCAAGGAATAATTGGCTATTTAACAGATAAATATCCTAAAATTAATATAGGAATAATTGGTGTATTATTATTAACTTTAGGTTTTATTCTCTTTTTTGTTAATTTAAGTTTTAATCCTTATTTAAGTATTATTATATTATGTCTTGGTAACGCCTGTATCCATGTCTCAGGAGCTTCTGTTACCTTAAGATGTAGTGAAGGAAAAATGGCACATAGTGCCATCTTTGTCAGCGGGGGTTCCTTTGGTGTTATCACAGGTAAATTATTAGCTTCTAACTTTTTTCCTAAAAGTATTTTAGCTCTTATTTCTTTATCAATGATTCCTTTTATTTTATTAGCATCATTCTCTGTTAATGAATCATCTAATTGTTCTAATTATAATTATCATAATAAAAATTTTAATCCTTTTTGGTTAATCATTTTAGTTGTTTTAGTGGTTATTATTCGTGGTTTCATGGGCTATGGTATTCCTACTTCTTGGAATAAAGCTGTTTGGCAAAATATCTTATTTTATACAAGCATGGGTATAGGTAAAGCCCTAGGAGGTATTCTTCTTGATGCTTATGATATTAAAACTGTTAGTTACTTAAGTTTACTTGCTTCCTTACCTTTTCTTTTATTTGGTGATCAAATAATGCTTATATCTTTAATCGGAATTATGTTTTTTAGTATGACCATGGCTATTACTTTAGCTTTATTGGTTTCTGTTTTAAAGAAAACGCCATGTTTAGCTTTTGGTTTAACAACAATTGGTTTATTTTTAGGAACAGTTCCTATATTTTTTATTAAATTTACGAATCTTTATTTAAATGCTTTTATTATAATAATATTAACTATTGTTTGTTTTATTATTTTAAATAAAGTAATAAGAAAGGAAAAAGATGAAAGAGTATTTTAAAATAATTTATAATCCTTTAATGTTAGGAATAGGATTTTGGTTAACAATTATAATAACAATAATAATTATTATAATAACATTAATATTAGTAAAAAAAGAATTAAAAGGAGAAAATCATGAAAAAAATAATATTTAGTTTAATTTGTTTATTTATACCATTTATTGTTTATGCTGACATGGGATCCCCGATGATCACAAATTATGATGTTCGGGTTACAAATCCTTTAGGTCTAAAAGCTATAAATACTGATGGAGGTAATATAATAAATATTCCTTATGATACTACTTTAACTATTGTATATGAATTTTATGAAAATAAAACTTTAAAAGGAGAAGCAATATATAATGAAGATTATTATATTATTGAATTAGATAATACCGAGATATTAAAAAAAGAAATTAATTTAGAAGACTTTAAACAAGAAGAAAAAATTACTTCTTTAGTCATTGGGAATGGTGCTGATTTATATCAAGGACCATCTAAACTCTATGGCAAAATAAATGGTGCACATATCCCTGCTGGAACAATTATTAGTTATGAATATTATGATGAAGTTTGGGCTTATGTTACTTATAATGATTTTAAAGGATGGGTTTATTCTTATTATTTTGATGATTATTTTAATATATATGAAGATGAAATTCCCAAAACTTTAGCTGAAGCAGATCATGGTACTTTTTATACAATTAAAGATATTCAAATATATGATGATCCTATTTTTAAAAATAAAACTTTTACTATACCTAAAGGAGAAGAAGTAGAATATTATTATATGTATAATCATGAAAGTATTTATATTAATTATAATAATAAAACTGGTTGGTATTTTTTAGAAGATTTACTTGCAAGTAAATCTTCTGGAGAAATTATTACTTTAGAACCTTTAAGTATATATGAAGAACCTAATAATAATAGTAATATATTAAAAAATATTCCTATAGAAACAGAAGTTTTTTATGATATCGCAGCATATCCTTTATACTTTTATGGAGATAATGAAATAATACCTTGGTATTATGTTGATTATGAAGGAATAAAGGGATGGATATCAAGTACTTATTCAGAATATGGTATAGTTGATGCCCATTATTACGAAGGAAATGTTTTAGAAGAAGGAGATATATATAATAGTATAAATGGAGAAGTAATAGGTAATTTAAAAGAAAATGATATTGTAAATGTCAAATATGAATTTAATAATAATTATTATATTTATACTGATGAAATAAATGGTTGGTATAAAGGAAAAATAAAGTATATTAAAGATATAGATAAAAGTGATATTAAACCTAATAAACCAAGTATAGTTAAACCAATAAATCCTCCTCAAGAAGAAGAGAAAAAAGAACCAATTAAAGAAGAAGAAATAAAAGAAGAAAAAATAAATAGATCAATTAAAGATTATGCTCTTATGGCTATTATTTCCTCTTTAGTTTTAGCCTTAGTAATATTTGTTATTATTAAATTAGTTAATAAAAGAAAAGAAGAATTAAAATGATTATATTAAAATTTATGCTAAGAAGTTTAATTATTACTTGTCTTCTTGAATTAATTGGAGCATATTTTTTAAAAATAACTAATAAAAAAAATATTATTAATATTATATTAGTTAATATATTAACTAATCCTTTTGTTGTTAGTTTATCTTTTTATATTAATATTGTCTATGGTTTAAAATCTCGGATTATATGTTTATTTCTTTTAGAAATATTAGTTATATTAATAGAAGGTATTATATATCATAAATATTTAACTAATATTAAAATAAATCCTTATATAATATCTCTTATATTAAATTTATTATCTTATTTAATCGGAGAAATATTAAATTATATTAATCTATTTTAACTTGATTTTCACCACAAAATACCATATAATGGTATTATGAGGTGAAAATATGATAATTACTAATAGAATGGTTAAAACTAATTTATCTAATTATTCTAATAAAAATAATAAAATAAGTAGAGATTTAAAAAATGGTAAATTATTTAAAATAGTAAAAGGATTATATGAAACTGATCCTAATACTCCAAATTATTTACTCGCGGGATGTATATGTGGACCGTCATATATTTCTTTTGAATACGCTTTAGCTTCCTATGGTTTAATTCCCGAGAGAGTAGTTACTGTTACTTGTGCAACATTTAAAAAGAAAAAGAAGAAAAAATATAATACTTATTTTGGTTTATATACCTATCGGGATGTTCCTCCTAAAGCTTATCCTGAAGAAATCTTATTAAAAAAAGAAAATAATTATTATTATCAAATAGCTTCAGCTGAGAAAGCTTTATGTGATAAATTATATACTTTATCTCCTTTAAATAATTATTCTAATTTAGAAAAAATGTTATTTAATGATTTAAGAATTGATGAAGAAGGTTTTCAAGAACTAGATGTTAATAAAATAGAAAAATTAAGTAATTTATATCATTCAACTAATGTTACTCTACTTGCTAAATATATGCGGAGGTTAAAAAATGAATAATGTTATTGAACAAATGTTAAGTTCTTATGAAATAAAGAATCTTAATGATGAAATAAATGCTATAAAAGAAGTAATTCAAGAATTAGTATTATCTGGTTTATCTAGGGGAGGCTTTTTTAATGAAGCAGCCTTTTATGGAGGAACAGCCTTAAGAATATTTTATAAATTAGATCGTTTCTCAGAAGATTTAGATTTTGCCTTATTTGAACCAAATGAAAATTTTGACTTAAGTAAATATTTTGATGATATTCAAGAAGAATTAAATGCTTATGGTTTAAATTTACAAATTGATGCTAAACAAAAACATCATAAAACTAATATTTCTTCAGCCTTTTTAAAAGGTGATACTTTAGAACATATTTTAAAGTTTTTTCCTAATGAAGAAAATCATGGATATGATCATATTTTAAAAAATATTAAAATAAAATTAGAAATAGATATTAATCCTCCTAAAGGAGCATTATATGAAGAACAATATAAATTATTACCAAGTCCTCATCAAATAATATTATATGATAAACCATCTTTATTCGCAGGAAAAGTTCATGCTATCTTATGCCGAGACTGGCAAAATAGAACTAAAGGAAGAGACTTATATGATTATGTTTATTTTATAGGTAATAAGACAAATATAAATTTAGATTTATTAAGAAATAAATTAATAGCTTCAAAATATATTAATGATAATGATTCTTTTAATATAGATATTTTAAAAAAATTATTAAAAAATAAATTTAAAGAAATAAATTATATAGATGCTAAAGAAGATGTTATACCTTTTATAAAAAATAATCAAAATTTAGATTTATGGAATAAGGAATTTTTTCTAAAAATAACTGATCAATTAAAGTAAACTATCTAAAATAGTAAATTATTTTCTTTTTTAAGAAAATATGGTAAGATATAAATAGATAGTAAGGTTGGGAAGTTAAATGGAAGATAAAGAAATAAAAGAAGATTTTGAAAATTGGCAAGAACCAAGAAAAAAAGCTAAAACTATTATTATTGTTTTACTTGTTTTAATTATTATAGAAATCTTCTTTTATTTTAGCTATTTTTATTTTTATCAAAATACTTCTTATTTTTTAGATGAAGTTAAAGATGTATTAGAAGTAAATATTCATGATGTATTTCAAAAATTAAATATAGAAGAAAATAATGAAGAAAATAATTTAGATATAAAAATGTTTGGTTCTATTAATACTAAATATGATGATAATAATATTGCGATTGATTTTAATTATTATAATTCGAAACAAAAATTTATTACTTCAATAGATTTAGATTTAAAACAAAATACGGAAGAATTATTCAAAGGAAAAATGCAAGTTCAAGATGATAAAGTCTATTATGATATACCTAGTTTAAGTAAAGATATTTTAAAAAGTAATTTAAAAGAATTAGATGAATCAGAAAAAGAATTAAATTATAAAGTATTATTATTAACTCATCCTGATGATTTAGAATATTTAATTACAAAATTAATGGAATATCATATAGAAGCTCTTAAAGAAGCAAATTTAACAACTAAAATTAAAGGAATAAATATAAAAGAATATACGATAGAACTTGGGGCTTTAGAAAAAAATAATGCTCTTAGGGTATTAAAGAAATATATTGAAAAAGATGAATTATTATCTAAAATAATTCGGAGTTATAATCTTAAAGATTATTATTTTATCCCAACAGGGAAAATAAAAATTAATGTTAATACTTTAAGTGGAGAAATAATAAGTGTGGATGTTAGTACAAATGAATTAGTCTTTTTAGGAAGAAAAGAAAATGATAAATTTATTATTGAAGATGAAGATTATAAAACATATATATGGTTTAATAAAGATGGTATAAAAATAGAAGATTATAATTTAGATCAATTAATAGGAAAAATAGAATATGATTATAAAACATTTAATTTAGAATATTATGATAATGAAGAAACAGGTAGTTTTAAGATAACTAATGATGAAAATAAAATAGAATTAGTTTTAAATTATAAAGATAATGATATAAATATAAAAACAGAATTAAATGGGAATAAAGATTATTTAAAAGGAAATATGCATGTTGAAGGAATAGATAATTATGATGTTGATATTGAATTAAAGATGGAAGTAGGAGAGAATTTAATTAGTAGAATAGATGATAATATAGCTAAAGATATAAATACATTAAGTGATAAAGAAATAAATAATTTTTATAATAATATATTAGATATATTTGGTATAGATATAGAAGGAGAAATATAAGAATGAAAGATAAGAAAATAACCACTATTCAGTTATGGAAATTTTTACTTGTTATAGGGATAATTATAGGAAATGTTAATAATATTGTTTGGAAGAATTCAGGGCAAAAATTAATCTTTACAGGTTCTTTCTTTATATCCTTTTTTATGTTTATATCTGGTTATTATTTAGTTAAACATTATAAAGAAAATAAAAGTAAAAGTAATCCTAGTCTTAATGCTTGGAGGTATGCTTTAAGTCGTTTTAGCTATATTTATCCTGCTCTTTTAGGAGGTACTTTATTTGTCTTTATTATTAAAAATATTACTTTAGGTACATCTATTATAGATACAGGTAAATATTTTATGAATTCTATCTGGGAATTTATTGGCTTAGGTAGTTTAGGTTTATCTCTTAATTTATGGAATGAACCTCTTTGGTATTTATCAGCTTTAATTATAGCTAGTTTAATTCTTTATTATATCTTAAATAAAAATGAAGATTTATTTGTAGGTATATTAGCTCCAGTTATAATAATATTATCTATTTATTTAATAAATATATTTGGTAGTAGTACTTTTCCTTTTAATTTAATTAGAATTATATCTGGTTTATCTATGGGAATGTTACTTTATTATTTAACTGAATATTTTCAAAAGAAAAAATTTAATGAAACATTAACAATGATCTTTAGTATTTTACATATATTACTTGCTATGTTTTTAATATATACAGCTTATAAAGGAATTATTTGGAGTGAAGATACTCATGCTTTATTTATCTTTATCTTTTGTTTAATTTTACTTGTTAATAAAGATTATGTTGGAGCTTTATATAATGATAGTAAAATATGTGAACTTTTAGGAAGACTAGCTTTATATATGTTTAGTTGTCATCTTGGTTTTATTTACTTTTTAAATTGGGCTTTTCCTAAGATGGATTATTCAGCTAGTATAATATTTAATATTTTATTTACTTTATGTTGGGCTTTTATTATGTTATATTTTGATGATTATGTTATTAAACCTATTTTTAAGAAAAAAGAATTTAAAAAGAATATTAAATAAATAAAGGAGTAGTAAAAAATGGATGATAAATTAAATAAAATGCTTAGTGATTATTTAGATAATCTTGATTTTGATGATATGAATGAATTAAATGATAAATTAGAAAAATTTTTAAGTGAAGTTGAAAATGGAGAACATGAAAGAACACCTTTAGATGATGCTCGTGATTTACTTAAAAAAGCTCAAGAAACTGATTCTATGGCTAAAGCAGCGAAGTATGCTATGGAAGCCTATAAGGTATGTCCTGATTTGCTTGAACCTTTATTATTTTGTGTTAAGGTAGAAGAAGATCCTTTAAAAAAACATGAATTATTAGATAAAGGATTAGAAAATGAAAAAAAGAGATTAGAAAAAGAAAACTATTTTACAAAAAATAGAGTAGGTCATTTTTATCAATTATTTGATACAAGATCTTATATTGATGGCTTAAACTTAAAAGCTCAATTATTAGCTTATGATGGTAAATTTAAACAAGCTATGAATGTTTGTAAAGAAATTATACGTTTAAATAAAAATGATAACACAGGGGCAAGATATATACTCATGGCTATCTATGCTTGTTTAGAAGAAGAAAAAGAAATGCTAAAATTATATGAAAAATATCCTGAAGAATGTTTAGAAATGTTATTTCCTTTCTTTGCTCTTTATTATAAATTAGGAGATGAAAAAAAGGCCAAAGAATATTTAGAAAGAATAAATAAAGCTAATCCTCATTTTCTTGAATATTATAAAGATACAATTGAAGAAGATGATAATATTCCAGAGGGATGTTATGCTAGAGGATATGCATCTGAAGTATTAATGTATTTTGATTATTATGATTTTTTAACAGATACAATGCCTTATTTAAGTTATTTTATTTTAAAAAATAGTAAAAAAAATAAAGTTAAAGTTTAGTTAAAGAAGAGATAGATAAATCTATCTTTTTATATATAAATTTTTATATTTATATATTTTAATTAAAATGCTATAATATGATATGTGAAGTTGAAATGAAAAATTATAAAATTGGTATTGATATAGGATCAACAACGGTTAAAGTTGTTATAATGGATAATAAATATAATATATTATACAAAGCTTATAAAAGACATTTATCTAATACAAAAAAGACTATTATCGATTTATTACAAAATGGTTTAAAAGAAGTTGGGGATGGTAACTTTTCTTTTGTTTTTACAGGAAGTGGGGCTATATCTCTTGCTACTTATTTAAATTTACCATTTGTTCAAGAAGTTATAGCTTGTAAAAATGCTATTTATAAATATAATCCTGATGTTAATGTGGCAATTGAACTTGGTGGAGAAGATGCTAAAATTATTTATTTTGATCAAACAATTGAAGAACGAATGAATGGTTCATGTGCAGGAGGAACTGGTTCATTTTTAGATCAAATGGCCATATTATTAAATACAACGACAGAAGGTTTAAATGATTTAGCTTTAAAAGGAGAAGTTATTTATCCCATTGCATCTAGGTGTGGTGTATTTGCGAAAACTGATATTCAACCTTTATTAAATGAAGGAGTTAAAAAAGAGGATATTGCTTTATCAATAATGCAAGCTGTAGTTAATCAAACTATAAGTGGTTTAGCTTGTGGTAAACCTATCAAAGGAAAAGTTATTTTTTTAGGTGGACCTTTAAATTATTTAAGTGCTTTAAAATTACGTTTTATAAAAACACTTAATTTAAAAGATGATGAAATTATAACAAGTCAAGATGCTAATTTATTTGTTTGTCTTGGGGCTATATTAGATAAAAGTAAAAGAAAATATTATCATAATGAAGAAGTTCAAGTAATAATTAATAAAATAAAATGTTTTAAAGAAGAATCAACTAATGATTTAGAACCTTTATTTAAAAATGAAGAAGATTATAAGAAGTTTTTAATAAGACATAGTAAATATCAAGTTAAAAAAAGGGATTTAGCTACATATAAAGGAGATGCTTTTTTAGGAATAGATGCTGGTTCAACCACGGCTAAATTAGTTTTAATTGATAATGAAGGTAATTTATTATATAGTGATTATCAAAGTAATAAAGGAACTCCTTTTGATACAGTAAAAGAAATGTTAAAAAATTTATATCATGTTTTACCAAATAATGTTTTAATTAGAAATTCTGGTTCTACTGGATATGGTGAAAAATTAATTAAAACTGCTTTTAATTTAGATATATCAGAAGTAGAAACAATAGCTCATTTTGAAGCAACTAATTATTTTTTAAATGGGGTAGAAAGTATCATTGATATTGGTGGTCAAGATATGAAGTATATACGTATTAAAGATGGTGCAGTTAATAGTATTATGCTCAATGAAGCTTGTTCATCTGGATGTGGTTCTTTTATTGAAACACTAGCTAAATCATTAAATATGACTGTTGATGATTTTGTTCGTTTAGCGGTTACTTCTAAACATCCTTTAGATTTAGGATCAAGATGTACCGTCTTTATGAACTCCAAAATTAAACAAACGCAAAAAGAAGGAAAACCAATTGAAGATATTTATGCTGGACTTGCTTATTCAGTTATTAAAAATGCTATTACTAAAGTAATGAAAATAAGAGATACAAGTACAATTGGTTCTAAAATTGTTGTCCAAGGAGGAACATTTTTAAATGATGCTGTTTTAAGAGCATTTGAAATAATTATAGGTAAAGAAGTTATAAGACCAGATATTGCGGGTTTAATGGCGGCTTATGGCATGGCTTTACTTTCTTTAGATAATTATAATCATTATGAAAATAAAGATGTTTTAAGTTCTCTTTTAACCTTAGAACAAATTCATAATTTAAAAACAAAAACAAGTCATACTAGATGTCAAGGTTGTGAAAATCATTGTGCTTTAACGATAAATACTTTTGATAAAAAAGTATTTATCTCGGGTAATAGATGTGAAAGAGGCAGTGGTAATAATGGTAGTTTTAATACCCTACCTAATATGTATAAATGGAAATATGATCGTTTATTTTCTTATGAACCTCTTTCACATCCTACCAGAGGAGAAATAGGTATTCCTCGGGTTTTAAATATGTATGAAAATTATCCTTTATGGTTTACTATTTTTACAGAACTAGGTTTTAAAGTCGTTATAAGTGATCATTCTAGCCGAGCTTTATATGAATCAGGAATTGAATCAATTACAAGTGAATCAGTATGTTATCCAGCTAAACTTGTTCATGGTCATATTAAAAATTTATTAAATAAAGGAATTAAAACTATCTTTTATCCTTGTTTAAAATATGAAAGAGATAAATTTAAAACATCAGATAATCATTATAATTGTCCTATTGTTCAAAGTTATTCTGAAGTAATTAAAATGAATATGGATGATTTAGAAAAAAATAATATAAAATATATTAATCCTTTTTTACCTATTGAAGAAGATAAATTATATCAAAGATTTTTAGAATTACCAGAATTTAAAGAATATAAATTTACGAAAGAAGAATTAAAATTAGCAATTCATAAAGGTTTTGAAGAATTAAATAAATTTAAAGAAGATGTTCGGAAAAAAGGAGAAGAATTTATTAATTATATAAATGAACATAATGAAAAAGGTATTGTTTTAGCTGGAAGACCATATCATTTAGATAAAGAAGTTAATCATGGTATTGATACGATGATTAATAGTTTAGGTTTAGCTGTTTTAACGGAAGATTCTATTTGTCATTTAAGTAAAATTAATTCTAAATTAAGAGTAGTTGATCAATGGTCTTATCATTCAAGGATATTTAATGCCGCGGATGTTGTTTGTCAACATGATAATTTAGAATTAGTGGAACTTAATTCTTTTGGATGTGGTTTAGATGCTATCATAACTGATCAAACAGAAGAAATATTAAAAGCTAATAATCGTTTATATACCACGATTAAAATTGATGAAATTAATAATTTAGGCGCAGTTAAAATTAGAATTAGATCTTTAATAGCTTCAATGAATAAAAGAAATAATAATATTCAAGATTATAAAACATATAATTATCAAAAGAAATATTTTCAAAAAGAAGATCAAAAGAAAACAATTCTATTTCCTGATATGTCCCCGAATCATATGCCTATATTTGAAAGTTTATTAAATAGTGAAGGATATAAAGCAGTATATTTAAGAGAAATAAATGAAGCTATGGTTGATGTTGGTTTAAAATATGTTAATAATGATGCTTGTTATCCAGCCATAATTGTTATAGGTCAATTAATAACAGCTTTAAAAAGTGGAAAATATGATTTAGATCAAACATCAGTTATGATAACCCAAACAGGGGGAGGATGTCGGGCTACAAATTATATAGGATTATTAAGAAAAGCTTTAAAAGATGCTGGTTTAGAAAAAGTTCATATTTTATCTTTAAATGTTTCTGGTTTAGAAAAAGAACAAGCTTTTAAAATTAGTTTATCTTTTCTTAATAAAGCTGTGCAAGCTGTTGTTTATGGTGATTTATTAGCTAAATTATTGTATGCAACAAGACCATATGAAATAAAGAAAGGCTCTAGTCAAAAACTTTATGATCGTTTATTAAAAATGGTATGTGAATCTGTTAAAAATGGTAATTTTAATGAATATAAAAAGAATATTCAATATATAGTTGATAGTTTTAATAATATTAAGGTTAATTTAGTTAATAAACCTAAAGTGGGAATAGTTGGAGAAATACTTGTTAAATATCATGAATTTGCTAATGATAATTTAATTTTAAAATTAGAAGATGAAGGTGCTGAAGTTTTTTTACCAGATTTAATGGGATTTTTAAAATACTGTTGTTATAATAGTGTTATTAATGAAAAATTATTAAAAAGTAAAAAAACAACCGCGGTATTTAATAAATTAACTTTAGATATATTAGATAAATTTGAAAAACCGGTTAAAAAAGCTTTAGAAAATACGCGTTTTAGAAAACCAACAGATATATATGAATTAGCAGAAAATGTTAATGGTATCTTATCAACAGGTAATCAAACAGGAGAAGGTTGGTTTTTAACAGCTGAGATGGTTGAACTTATTAAAGAAGATGTATCAAATATTGTTTGTGTTCAACCATTTGCTTGTTTACCAAATCATATTGTGGGTAAAAGTGTTATTAAAAAAGTTAAAGAACTTTATCCAGATGCTAATATTGTGGCTATTGATTATGATCCAGGAGCTAGTCATACTAATCAAATAAATAGAATTAAACTAATGCTTTCGGTAGCTAAAGATAAGATTTAATAAAAAATTAATTAAGGAAAAATAATTAATAATTATTGATTATAAAACATATATTTGTTATAATAACTAGCGAGTAAAGAAATTACTCCTTGCTTCAATATAAATATTGAAGCCGAATAGACCATAAGGAGGTGGAAATTGATGACTAAATATGAAATTATGTTTATTGTTAAAGCAACAATGGAAGAAGCTGATATTAAAAAATGTGCAGATGATATTCAAAAGTTAATTAACATTAAACCATCTAAAGTTATCGAATTTAAAGAAATGGGTCGGAAGAAATTAGCTTATCCAATTAAAAAAGAATTAAGTGGATATTATTATGTAATGACAGTTGAAGCTACTCATGATACCATTAAAGAATTTGATCGAAAAGTTTCTATTAATGAAAAAGTATTAAGACATTTAATTATTAAATTAGAAAGTGAGTAATAAACATGAATAAAGTAATTTTAACAGGAAGATTAACTAGAGATCCTGAATCAAGAATGACTCAAAGTAATATGGAAATAGCGAGATTTTCTTTGGCTTGTCAAAGTGATTTTGTGAATAAAGATGGACAAAGAGAAGCTGAATTTATTAATTGTGTTGCTTTTAATCGTTTAGCGGGTACTATTAATCGTTATTGTAAAAAAGGAAGTTTAATTGGGATTCAAGGAAGAATAAGAAATGGGAGTTATGATGCTCAAGATGGATCTAAAAGATATACAACAGATATAGTTGTTGAACAAATGGAATTTTTAGGTTCAAGAAATAATAGTAATGATAATAATTCTTCTAGTTATGAAAATAATTATAATAACTATAATAATAGTAATGCGTATAGTCCTATGGATAATGGAATGAATGATATTGAAACAACTGATGTTTCTGATGATCCATATAAGAACTTTGGGGAAGAAGTTACTTTAAGTAGTGATGATTTACCATTTTAAGTAAAGGAGGAAATATAATGGCAGAATTCCATCGGAAGAAGAAAAAAATATGTCAAATGTGTGCTGGAAAAAGCGTTGATTATAAAGATACAATGATTATTTCTAAATATATTAATGAAAAAGGTAAAATATTACCTAGAAGAATGACAGGAGCTTGTGCTAAACATCAAAGACATATTGCTCAACAAGTTAAATATTCAAGATTTATGGCTTTAACACCATTTGTTAAATAATCAAGATTAAGTTCTTGATTTTTTAATTGTTATTTTTGATAAATGTGGTATACTACTAATATAAGGTAGTGATATTATGAAGAGAATATGGGGATTATTATTGGTTTTGGTTCTTGGTTTAATGTTTAGTGTTATAAATGTTAAGGCTGCCCAATATGGGATTATTCCTGAATGTCATGATGATGGAAACAAATCTATCGGTGGTATAGAAACTTGTGAAATTTATTATACCGCGGATATAGTAAGAAATTATAATGCTATTAAAGTTAGTGCTGATATTAAAGGGTTAGTATTTGAAAGTAATCAAGATGAAAGTGGATGGGAATTTATTGATAATAAAGATGGAACATTTACTTTTAAATATAATAAACAAAGTTTACCTACAGGTAAAGTTAAAATAACAACTTTAAAATATAAAAGAACAGAAGTTGATTGTCATTTAAATTTATCGGTAGTAGATTGGTTATTAGAAAAAAATATTTGTAAACAAGTAGATGGTACTTATTATGGTAAAAGTGGTAATTCTGTCAGTGCAGATCAATTTGATTTAGAATGTAATGAACATAAATGTGAAGAAGTACAAGGACATTACTTTGGACCAAATGGAGATACTATAACTGAATCTCAATATAAAGTTGATTGTGATCATGTTAAATGTGAAAAATTACCTGATGGGAGATTCGTTGATAAAAGTGGTTTAATTGTTCCTTATATTGATTATAGAAAAAGTTGTGAAACAATTAAATGTGAAGTATTACCTGATGGAACAAGATATGATAATGAAGGTAATATAGTTGAAGAAGATGAGTTTAGAGAATCTTGTGGTGATGTATGTTATCAAGATTCTGAAGGTAAATATCATGGTAAAACTGGAGAAGAAGTTGATAGTGTAACATATCAAAAAGAATGTGGAAATAATGTTTGTCAAGCATATTCTGATGGTACATATTCTGATCCAGAAGGAAAAGAAACAACAAAAGAAGATTATGAATTAAAATGTAAAAAACATGTTTGTGAAAAAATTGGGGATAATTATTTTGATGATAAAGGAAATCCTGTAACTAAAGAACAATTTAATAAAGCATGTCCTGCTGGAGAAATTCCTAAGACAGGTGTTAGTTTACCAATTATATCAATATTAGTTTTATCTGCTAGTGGGATATTACTACTATTTGCTTCTAAAAAAAGTAATAAATTTATGGATTAATTAAAAGCTCAAATGAGCTTTTTTCTTTTTGTAAATAATTGTAAAATATGTAAAGTGATAAAATTTATTCTTGCATTCTGATATATATATATATACTAATAATAGGAAAGGTACTTCCTTAGTACTTTACACATTATTAGAAAAGA
>CANRDD010000006.1 GCA_947629305.1 uncultured Bacilli bacterium
CGGGAAGCCTCCTCCAAGATGAATTTTCCCATTCTTCGTGAAGTAAGATTCCTTGTAGACTACAAGGTTGATAGGCTAGAGGTGGAAGCGTAGTGATACGTTGAGCTGACTAGTACTAATAGATCGAGGATTTAACTTATTTATTATTATTTTATAATTGATGTTGTTTGCATTATCAAGTTTTTTAAAGGACAAAATCCTTTATTGGTGACGATAGCTTAGGTGATACACCTCTTCCCATCCCGAACAGAGTAGTTAAGACCTAATACGCCGAAGATAGTGATAAGCAAAAATAGGTAGTCGCCAATTTTTTTTTGCCCAAAAATAAGTTTTAAAATAATTGTAAACTTAATTTAAATATATTTACTTAATTTTTAAAGCATAATATAATGATAATACGAGAACGAAAGATATTATATTTTAAAAATTATATAATATTTATGTTGGAATTTAGGAGGAATTATGGATTATAGATTTACATCTCGTTCAATTGAAGATACTTTGCGAGTAGCGGAAAATATAGAAAGTGAAAAGTTTCCTAATATGGTAATATGTTTAGAAGGAGATTTAGGTTGTGGTAAAACTATGTTTACAAAAGGACTAGCTTCAGCTTTAGGTATAACGGAGACAATTACGAGCCCAACCTTTACTATTATTAAAGAATATTTAACAGGAGAATTACCTTTATATCATATGGATGTTTATCGTTTAAATGAAAATAATCAAGAATTAGGTATTGAAGATTATTATAATAAAGGTGGAATTACAGTTATTGAATGGGCTGATATGATTAGTGATCGTTTACCTAAAGAAAGATTAGTTATTAAATTTAAAATAATAGATGAAAATACAAGAGTTTTAGTATTTATTCCTTATGGGGAAAAATATGAAGAACTATGTAATGCTGTGCTCTAATGAAAACTGTATTTATTGATACCCATTTTAATGATATTTTAATTGTTTTATATAATGATGGTTTAGTTGTGGATAAATGTGAAGTTATCAACAAAAAAAATAATAGTGAATATATTTTTCCATCTTTAGTTAAAGTTATTGATAAGGTTAAATTAGATAATATCATCGTGGTAACAGGACCTGGTTCTTTTACAGGAGTTAGATTAGGTGTTACAATTGCGAAAACATTAGCTTATACTTTAAATATTCCTATCAGGACAATTACTTCTTTAGAATGTATGGCTATAAGTAGTAATAATAAAAAAGTAGCTTTTTCTGATGGTAATGGTTATTATGTGGGAACATTTTCAAATGATTATAAAGAATCTAATTATGAATATATTAAAGAAGAAGAATTAAGTTTTGATGTTGTTATTAATCCGGCTTATGATTATGAATTAATATATAAGTATGTTAAAGAAAATAAAATAGATGAAAATCCTCATGGGGTTAAACCTATTTATGTTAAGAAAATTGGGGTTGAAAATTGATTCGTTTCGTTCAAAAAGAAGAATTAGAAAAAATTAATAATTTATCAAAACAATTAGATTCTTCTGTTAATGGTTTTAATAATTTAGAAGAAGAACTAAATAAAGATATAACTATATTATTAGTTGATATAGAAAATAAAGAAAAAAGAGGATATTTATATGCTCAGAATTTAATAGATCATGTTGATTTATTAAGTATTGTTGTTGATTATAAATATCGAAAGAATAATATAGGTACTAATTTAATGAATTATTTAATTAATAACTATTGTTATCATAAAGATATATTTTTAGAAGTAGCTATAGATAATATACCAGCTATATCTTTATATACAAAATTAGGATTTAAGGTTGTTAATATTCGGAAAAATTATTATAATAATAAAGATGCTTTTTTAATGAAAAGAGGAGAGTTATGAAAGATATCTATATTTTAGGAATTGAATCATCTTGTGATGAAACAAGTATTTCTATTGTTAAAAATGGTTCAGAAGTTATTTCCTTAAGTATTTTAACCCAAATGCAAGTTCATGCTAATTTTGGTGGTGTTGTTCCTGAGATAGCATCAAGAATGCATACCGAAAATATTACCATGGTGTTAGAAGATGCTTTAAATAAAGCTCATATGCAAGTTAGTGATGTTGATGCTATTGCTGTTACTTATAAACCAGGTTTATTAGGTTCTCTTTTGGTGGGAATTGAATTTGCGAAAACACTAGCTTATGTTTATCATAAACCTTTAATTAAAGTTAATCATTTAATTGGCCATATTTATGCTAATGCCATTGATCATAAATTAGTTTTTCCTTTACTTGCTTTAGTTGTCTCAGGAGGACATACTGAGCTAGTTATTATGGAAGATGATTATAATTTTAAATTACTTGGTTCAACAATGGATGATGCTATTGGAGAAGCCTATGATAAAGTAGCAAGAGTTTTAGGTATTCCTTATCCAGGTGGTCCTGGTATTGAAAAGAAAGCTTTGGAAGGACAAAATACTTATGATTTACCAAGACCTATGTTAGATGATAGTTATAATTTTTCCTACAGTGGGCTTAAAAGTCAAATTATTAACATAACACATAATTTAAAACAAAAGAATGAACCTTTAAGAGAAGCAGATTTAGCTTGTAGTTTTCAATATGTAGCTGTGGAAGAATTAACAAGAAAATTAGAATTAGCTTTAAAAAATACGGGTATTAAAAATGTTATTGTAGCGGGTGGTGTATCTGCGAATAAATATTTAAGAGGACAAATAAAGGAAGCTTGTGCTAAATATGATGCCCAAGTTAATATTCCTGATTTTATTTATTGTACCGACAATGCAGCAATGATTGCCGCGGCGGCATATCCTTTATATTTAAAAAAAGACTTTACTGACTATAGTTTAAATGCTGAAAGTCAAGCCAATATTTGTTAATTTAAACCTTTGTTCAAAAATTTTAACACAAAATTTAAAAACATTGACTTGATTATTATTTTATGATATATTCTATATTGATTGGTACTCAGGAAACTTATGAAGCCCTGAGTCAATTTTTATTTATAAGGGAATATTATATGAAAGAATATAAACAAGGAATATAAATATAATCTGCTAGTTTATCTTGTATTAACACCTTTGTACAAAAGTAGACATTTTGGCAATTTTATGCTATAATTTAATAGTCATGGGGTAGTAAAGGTTTCGACATATGTTACTAGACAGGATGGCAAGTGGTCGGCATGACCTAAAAAGGCAAAATTAAAATTAAATGACGAAACTAATTACAGTTTCGCTCCTGTTTACGCTTAACATTTAGCTTGGGAGCACTTCTAATTAATTTGCTTATAGGTTAATCTAGGGGTTCATAGATATAAGATATAATATTAGTAATGTTCTTGGTGCTAATATTGAATACTTACAGGACTTACTTATTAAGAGGTTAGTGTAGAGCCATTTAATAAGAAAATATAAATCTACCTAAACTTGTAGAAGTCAGGTTATAGGGCATATTGGACAGGGATTCGATTTCCCTCTACTCCACCAATAAGATATTTATCCCCATATTTGGGGTTTTATTTTTCCTAAATGCACTTCTTGACTAAGACTATATTATTTGTTATATTATTGGTACCGGAAGTACTAAGTACTTTGTCATGGTGGACAGATTTATTCGTGGTCCGCGGACTATAGTAGTAATGGATTTTACACCACATAAACTGGGAAGTGGAGCAATCCACTTTTTTAATTATATTTCTTTTTTTAAAAATATTTTTAAAGATATAAAGTAAGATATAACATATAATAAAATATTAATTATAAGACAAATAATAGGAATAAATTTAAGAATAGTATCTATTTTTATTAAATAATATATATTAGGAAAAAGAATAAAAAGAACAAATAAAATAATAGCTAGAATAAAAACCATAACAACAGGAATAATGGTAGCTTGGATTCTTCCTTTTTCAACACCCCATTTATAAATACAAGGCATATCTGTACAAATTAATAATGATGTACCTGTAAAAGCTAATAAACAAATATTAATATTATTAACAATATTACTAAGATCACTTTTAAGATATAAAGCTATTATAAAACTAATCATAAAACCTATCATAAATGATAATAAATTATTAATTATCGCAAAAATATATTTAGCTTGAACTATTTTTTTTCTTGTTAATGGTAAAGATAATAAATATTTATTACTATCTGCATTTTCATCATAAGAAAAAGTAGAAATACTATTTAAACCAAAAGATATTAAGAAAATAATAGTACCTGTTGTAATCATTTCTATTTTAAAAGAAGCAAAAAAAATAACTAAAATATCAATTATTAAAACAGAATAAATATTATTTTTATAACTTTTAAATACATATAAATCTTTTAATATTAAACCTTTTATCATAATCATTCTCCTTTAACTAGTAATAACATTATTTCTTCTAAACTAGGTTTTATTATGGTAAAATTAGGATATTTATTATTAAATTTAGAAACATTATTTATTAATAATAAAGTTTTATTTTTATATTTTAATTTTTTAAAATAATAACTTGGATCAATTAGATCAATATTTTTTTGAGTATCTTTAATTAAACCATAATCTTTATCTAAAGTATCTTTAGAAATATCTAAAACAATTTGTCCTTCATCAATAAAGACTAATTGATCCGCGATTAAATCTAAATCACTTGTTATATGGGTGGTAATTAAAATAGAATTTTCTTTATTACGGACAAAATTAGTAAATATATCCAATATCTCATAACGGAAAATAGGATCTAAACTATTGGTTGGTTCATCTAAAATAAGTAACTTTGGTTCATGACAAATAGCACAAAGAACTTGAATCTTCCGTTTCATTCCCCCAGAAAATTCTTTTAAAGTCTTATTAAGAGGTATTTTAAATTTTTTTAAATAATCAAAATATAATTCTTCATTCCAATTATGATAAAAACATTTCATTAATTTATTAATATCTTTAACATTTAGAATAGGAGAAAAAAAACTATCATCTAATAATACGCCAATTTGTTCTTTATCTAAAGAAGTTAATTTTTGATTATTTTTGCTAAATATTTTAATAGATCCTTGATCATAATTAATTAAATTTAAGATAGCTTTAATCGTCGTTGTTTTTCCACTTCCATTTTGGCCTATAAAACCAACTATTTTTCCTTTAGAAACTTTAATATTAATATTTTTTAAAGTAAAATCAGCATATTTCTTTTCTAAATTTGTTATTTCTAAATTGTCTTTCATATAGCATCATCTATGGATAATATAGCATACATTAGGAAAAATGTAAAATACCTTAAGTTTACAATAAATTAATTATAAGCTATTTTAAGAAAAGATGCGTTATAGTAATTTTAGGTGAATTATGGATGGAAGAATTAAATTTAAAAAAATGTGATATATGTGGTAATTTAGTTAAAGTAATAAATGATGGACAAGGAGAATTATTTTGCTGTGGTCAAAAATTAAGAAAAGTAATAGCTAATAGTGTTGATGCTAGTTTGGAAAAACATGTTCCAAGTTATAAAGTAAATGGGCAAAATATAGAAGTAGAAGTAAATCATGTGATGGAAGATGATCACTATATTATGTGGATTCTTTTTAAAACAAATAAGCAAGAACAAATAATATATTTTAAACCAGGGGATATAGCTAAAGCTACTTTTCCTTACCAAAAAGGAATACTTTATGCTTATTGTAATAAACATTCTCTTTGGTCTTGTGAAGTAAAATAATTTTTTACATTAAAATTTAGGAGGGAATATGGATAAAATACTAACAAAAATGAATAAACTATATTCAAAAGAAGAATTACAAAAAGAATTAAAGAGTTATGAAAAAATATTTAATCCAACAATTATAGCTTATTTAAAATCATTATTATCTTTGAAAATATCTGTTATTAAAAATTATCTAAATGGTCAAGATTCTGAACCATTAGTTAATTTAGATATATATAAAAATATAGCTATATATAATATTTATTATCGTTTATTAAAAATATTAGAAAATATTCATGGTTTAGAAATAAGTAAAGAACCTAATTTAAAAGCATATATAGAATTAAATAATGATTTAAAAGAAATATTTTGTTTTGATTTTAATAATTATCCAAGTATTTTAAATAATATGGAAGAAATAGGAACAATTACAATGCATCAAGTATTAGATATACCAAGAGAAAAAAGTAATTATAAATCATTATATGGAGATGAAAATAATTTTAAAGAAGATATATCTATAGCTATGCAAAAAATAAAATTAAGTAATTTAAGTAATTTACCTAATTATCAAAAAAGAGAAATAATTATTACTAATATGTTATATTTAATGTTTATAGATGAATTTGGGTTAACAAAAGGAACTATTTTAAAAAGAGAAAATCCTCGTTTAAAGATTTATAAACAAATAGATTATATATAAGGATGATGGATGGAAGAATATTTATTAAATTTATTAAAAGATAATTATGAAATAGATCAATATAAGAAAATAATAGATGGTTATAAAGAAAATAAATATACAACATTTAGAATTAATTTATTAAAAGCAAATAAAGAAATAGTATTAAAAGAATTTAAAACTTATAATTATGAATTAGAAGAAGTTAATTGGTGTAATTATGCTTATGTAGTTAAAAAAGAAGGAAATAAACCGATTAGAGAATTAGATTCTTATTTAAATGGTTATATATATTTACAAAGTTTATCTTCTATGTTACCTGTTATAGTATTAGATCCTAAAAAAGAAGAAACAATTTTAGATATGGCAGCATCACCTGGTTCTAAAACAACGCAAATGGCGATGGTTGTTCAAAATAAGGCTTTAATTACCGCGGTTGAAAAAAATAAAATAAGGGAGAATAGACTAAAATATAATTTAAATAAACAAGGGGTAACATCTGTTACAGTACTTAATATGGATGCTACGAAAATAGATGATTTATTTTCTTTTGATAAAGTTTTATTAGATAGCCCTTGTTCAGGTTCAGGTACGATAACTAAAAGTAATCAAAATTATAATATGTTTAATGAGCAAAATTTAGCTAATTTAAAAAAAACACAAGTAGCTTTATTAACTAAAGCTTTAAAAGTTTTAAAGAAAGGACATACTTTAGTTTATTCGACTTGTTCGATTCTTCCTTTAGAAAATGAAGAAGTATTAAAGGAAGTAAAAAAACAAATAGATTTTGCTTTTTTACCAATGGAATTAGATGAGACAATTCCTCTTTTACCAACAAGTATTCCTTTAACTAAATGTATATGCCCAAGTAAATATTATGAAGGATTCTTTCTTGCCCATCTAATTAAAAAATAAATTAAAAATGGACATTCACACTGGCCATTTTTTTAGTTTGTCCATATTTTATATTAGGAGGTGAAATAATAAATTATTTAACATATCCAACTAAAGTATTAAGTATAACGCAGTCTTATCTTGGCAAAGGACATATAAAACATAGTCAAGGAAAACCTAAAGATTATCCTATTGATGATAATGGAGGTAGCTCTTTAAAGGATAGTTATTTTTATTGTCCATGTGATGAAATGGTTTTAAAAAGAATCTATGGAATAGGCAAAAGTGCTGGTAATACCTTATGGCTTGAATCAAAAGGGGAAGTTATAACCCCAACATTTCAAGATTATATCACCATTAAAATAACGCATCCGAATGATTCGGCTTTTAAAAATTTAAAAGTTGGACAAGTTTTTAAACGAGGAGAGAAAATCGTTCTTGAAGGTGATGATGGTAAAGCAACAGGCTATCATTTCCATATTAGTGTAGGGCGAGGTAAAATGGTTGGCACAGGTTACATTAAAAATTCTTTAGGATCTTGGGTTATTAATACAACTAAAGGAGGGATTAAACCTGAAGACGCTTTTTATATTGATCAAAATTTTACGACAATTAAAAATACCAAAGGACTTATCTTTCAAACTTTAAATGATAATAATGGCTTAAAATATATAAAAGAAAGTTTAAATGTTCGGATGGGTCCTGGGACAAGCTATAAAATTAGAAATACATTACCTGGAGGAACAAAAATTAGTGTTTTAGAAGAAAAAGGTTCTTGGAGTAAAATAGGTGATGATGAATGGGTGGCGAGTAATTATTTAACCAAAGATATTCCATCTAAAATCTATCCAACGAAAAAAACAAGTGCTTCTTACTTAAATGTTCGCCTTAAACCAAAAGGAACAATTTTAACTATGAAAGCTCCTTTGCCAAAGAATACAACTGTTGCTATCATGAGTGAAAATTCCGGATGGACAAAAATTAATGAAGGCCGTTATGTATCATCTGCTTATTTAATATAATACCCTTTTATTGTTTAAAACTTTTAATGTAAATATAAGAAGATTTAACCTTCTTATATTTTTTATAAAAATAACTTATTCTAAATAAATATTTGCTAACTAAAGATATTTGTTATAAAATATAGATAGGTGAAGTAAATGACCTCGATATATAAAACGATTCAAGATTTTAAAAGCAAATATCCAGGAGGTGTTTCTTGGCGAATAAAAAAACATGCTCAAATAATTGATAAACATCTTAATCCTGGCGAAGAAGTAATATTTGCTTTTCCAGCCCAAAAGAATAATGAATTTTATAATATTTTTACAACTTGTATTGTCGCTTTAACTAATAAAAGAATTTTAATTGGGCAAAAAAGAGTTGTCTGGGGATATTTTTTAAGTTCTATTACTCCAGATATGTATAATGATTTAAGAGTTTATCAAGGTCTTCTATGGGGACATATAACCATTGATACAATAAAAGAAGTAGTGGTTTTAAGTAATTTACCAAAGAGAAGTCTAGATGAAATAGAAACCCAAATCACTGAATATATGATGGAAGAAAAGAAAAAATATCCTTTAAGGAATGATGAAATATGAAAAAGATAATAGGAATCATTTCTATTATAAGTCTTATTTTGCTTCTTTTCTTTCTTTTTTATTTTAAGAAAAGTAGTTATGAAGTAAAATATCAAATAAAAAATATAAATATTAAAGAAAGTTATCATAAAGAAGATGCTTATTATTTAATAGAATTAACTTATAATAATAATGATTATGCTTTTTTAAGTTTTGATGATTATACTAGGGAAAGAAAATTAATTAAAGATATTAATATAACTTATGATGATAATTTAACTTGTTTAGAATTAAAATCAGATTATTTAAAAACTTATTCTTTATGTCATAATGGTAAAGAATTAATTAATTATAATAATGATATAAATAATAATAAAGAACAAAGTTATGCTAATTTTTCTTATTATAATTTAAATGATTCTGCTTATTTATTATGGAATTATCATAACTTTGTATATTTAAATAATAAAAATAAAAAAGAAATAAAGTTATTTGATCATGATGAATATAATTTAAATTTAATTACAACATATAATAATTATTTAATAATAGGAGATAAAGATAATGGTTATACCTTTAATAAAATATATGTTATTAATAGTCAAAATGGTAAATTAGATACCATAGATTTACGTTATAATTTATATTATAATGATACTTATTTTTTAGGTAGTTATAAGCATAATTTATATTTATATGATAAGAAACAAGAACAAGAATATTATATAAATATGAAAAAAAATAAAATATATAAAACTAGTAATAAAGTATTAATAAATAATGAATGGCAAGATATAAGTACTTATAAATTAAAGAATAATAATGTTAGTTTTCAAAAAGATAATGTGTATAACTATGAAGTTATTAATAATAATTTATATGCTAGATATTTAAATTATAAAATAAAGATAAGTGATTTAAATGTTAAAACTATTGTTAAAACTAATAAATTAGATGTATATTTTTTAGTAGATGATACACTTTTATATTATAATCCATATATAGGAATAAAGAAAATAATTAGTTATCCTGAATGGAATTTTAATTATCAAAATATGATTTATATTTTTGATTAACAACTTTCTAGGTAAAAGCATAATTTATTACTAGGAAGTGATAATTATGTATGATAAATACACCTTAAAAGAAAATGAAAGTTTAAGAGATGTGGCGAATAAGTTTAAAACAAGTATAGATGTTTTAAAAGATATTAATAATATTTATTTTGATAGTGATGTTAGAGTAGGGATGGATATAATAGTTCCTAAGAATAAACAACAATATTTTAATTATTATACAATTGAAGCTGGAGATTCTTTATATAAAATAGCTCAAAGATATAATATTAATCCTACTTTATTAGCTTCATTAAATGGTTTAAATATGAGTGATTATATTTATCCTAATCAAGAAATATTAATTCCTAAAAGTGGTTATAGTTATTATATAACCGCGGAAGGAGATACACTTGATACAGTTAAAGATATGTTTAAAGTATCTAAAGAAAAAGTATTAGAAGAAAATCCTACAATTTATTTACTTAAAGATCAAGTATTAGTTACAAAAAGATAGCACTTCGGTGCTTTTTTTCTAGCAATTTAGGTAAATATGTGCTAGAATATTAACTATTCAGGCAAGGGGGAATAATAATGAATTATTTAAGTGAATTTTTAAATATTGTTAATAAATATAAGAAAGAAGCGGAAATACTAAGGGATAAGTGTCAAAAAGTTCATCAAGATTTATTTTATGAGCTTATGTATAAAACGCAAACTGATTCAGAATTTAAAAATAAATTTTTAACTTATAATGGTATATTACAACAGAAAAATCCTGGTATTATTAAAAAATTAGTCGGGGATTATTTTAATGTTCAACATCTTGATCCCAATAAATGTAATTTTGATGAAAAAACTAAATTATTTTATGTTTATCAAGCTGTAATTGTTGTTTTAAATAATAATATAAAATATTATAATTATTTAATAAATTTTTTTAAGAAGAAAAATGATGTTACACTAGAAGTAACTTTAGTTTTACAGTTACTTCAATATGCTTATGTTTTAGAAAATTTTCCTATTGAAGGAGTATCGCAAGTATTAGGATTAACTTTTCATAAATTAAGTAAAGTAGTAGATAATAAGGAAATAAAAACATTAACTAATTATTATAATATTGATGGAACATTTAAAAATATTGATTTAACATTATCTGATAAAGAATATGCTAATTATTTAGGTGATTTTAAAACTAATTTACTTAGTTTAAATCAAGAAATAACAGATTATATTATTTTAAGAAATGCTAATATATCTTTAAATTATGAGATTATGTTAGAACAAGTTAATAAATATTTTCTATATAATATTGAAGAACAATTAGATAATTATTATAAAGTATCTTTATTACCAGATAAAAAAGAAGAAAAAAAAGAATTAGATCCTAAGGCAGCATTAAATTATGTCTTATTATCTTATCAAGATTTTTATTTAATAAATATACCAGAAGATTTATCTTTATTTAAAGAAGCTGTATCTATAGCTCCAATATCGGGGGAAGAAAAAGAATATATATTAAATAATTTAGAATATATTTTAAATGATCAATATATAACTTATTTTAAGGGAGAAAATTTAAGACGTTATTTAAAATTATTACAAGTATTAAATGCATTAAACTTTAATAGTGATATTTATTTAAAACTCGCCGAAGCTCGGAGTTCATTAATTACAGCAATTAATTTACAAGAAGAAGCTATAGATGAAGAAGATCAAAAGATTATTAGGGAAGAACAAGAAAATATTTTAAAGAAATGGGAAAAGAATATTGATTTATATTTTAAAGAATTATTACCTCAAAGTAAATTAATGTTATTAATGAAAGATAAAGATAGTTCTTTTATTGAAAGTGATATATTATCTTTAGGTGAAAATGCTTTAGAAGAAACAAAAGAAATGTTAACTTCTTTAACAAATGAATCTCTTTTAGATAAAGAATATATGGAAGTAAAAGATTTTTCTTTACCATGTTATGTCTTAACAAATAATCATTATAATTTATATATAGCCCAACTTGCTCTTGGTATTTATGAAGTAATTGGTTTAAGTAGTAAACAAACTAAAAATAAAAATATGATGAAAAGAATCTTTTTAAATCGACATATTATTGAAAATAATGCACATCAAATGTTTGAAATAAAAAGAAGAAATGAAGTTTTATATTGGGAAAAAAATCCTTTTATAAAAGTTTTAATTAAATAATAGGTCTAGGCATCCTATTATTTTTGTGATAAAATTTATTTAAAGGAAGGGATAAAAGTGATACTAAAAAAACCTTATGGCTTATTAATTAAATATTTTAAATTAATTCACTTTATTCTTTTATTATTAACTATATATATAGCTAGTCAAACAAAAATAATCTTAAATTTTTTCCAAGATTATGTTGCTAATAATTATTATGTTAATATCTTAGATAATATGTCTTCTCATTATATATCATTATTTTTATATTTAGCTCTTTTATTAACTTTAGTTATGTTAATTGCTTTATATATTTTACTTAAATATAAGAAAAAACCAACAACCTTTTATTTAGTTTTTATAGGTTATTATACCTTTATTTTATTAATGGTTTTAGTATCATCATCTTTAATGAATAGTTTACAAAAAGGTTTTTGGGAAAGTGCTGTTGCCCTTCAATATAGGGATTTAGCTAGACTTATTTATTGGCCTGAGTTAGTCTTTGTTTTTCTCATGGGAGTTAGAACATTAGGATTTGATGTTAAAAAATTTGATTTTAAAAAAGATATTCAAGAACTAGAATTATCTGAAGAAGATAGTGAATTAGTAGAAATAAATTTAGGTTTTGATTTAAGTAAAATATTAAGAAGAATAAGAAGAATAATAAGAGAGTTTTATTATTATTTTTTAGAAAATAAATTTATATTTGTTATTATAGGTATTATATTATTTGTTATATTATTATTTAATATTAAAAGTGATTATGAAAAAGTAACATTTAATTATAAACAAGGAGATACTTTTACTTATAATAGTTTTAAAATAAAAGTAATGGATAGTTTAATAACTAATTTAGATTATAAAGGTAATAAAATATCAGATGATAAATATTATTTATTAGTTAAATTAAATATAACTAACAATGGAAATAGTAATCAAAAAATATCATCTGATGTCTTAAAACTTTATCGAGGTAATAAGTTTTATTATCCTTCATTAGATTTAGGAAATAGTTTTTTAGATTATAGTGAACCTTATTATGGAGAATCTATTAAAATTAATGCTACTAAAACTTATTTAATACCATATGTTATTGATAAAAAAGAAAGAAATAAAGATTTTAAAATAACTATTTATAATGGTTTTTCTCTTAAAAATAATGAACCTAAAACAATTAATATTAAATTAAATCCCCTTATTATAGATGATGTATCATTAGTAAATGAAGTATCTTTAAATGAAGAATTATCTTTATCAGGTACATATTTATATAATTCCAAAATTAATATAAAGAATTATGAATTAACAGATAGTTATAATTATAAATATAAAACTTGTGAAGAATGTAAAGAATATACTTCTTATATTATACCTTCTGTTTTAAGTTCCGAAAAGAAAACATTATTAGTATTAGATTATGATTTTACTCTTGATCCTGATTCAGAATATTATGCTAGTGCCCAAACAATTCATACATTCTTAAAACATTTTGTTCAAATCCATTATGTCTATGATAATAAAGATTATATTGCAGGAATAGAAGATGTAACACCAACAGTAATGAATGATAAATTAGTTTTACAAGTACCAGCGAAAATGATGGATGCAACAAGTATATATTTTAATTTAACTATTAGAAATAAAAGTTATGTTATTCATTTATTATAAAGGAGTAAAAAATGTATTTATATAAAAGTAATAATTGGGAAGTAATTTTTGGGGATTGGAGTCAAAGTTTTATTGGTTATTGTATTATAACTTGTTCGAAAGAAAGTTTAAGTGATTTAACTGATGAAGAATGGATAGAATTAGGTAAGTTAGAAAAAGAATTAGAAAGAGTATGTAAAAAATTATTTGGAGCAACTATGTTTAATTTTTCTTGTTTAATGAATAACGCTTATCGAGATAAGGAAAAACCTCATGTTCATTTTCATTTTATGCCAAGATATAAAGATAAAGTTTATATATTTAATAAAAAATATATTGATAAACATTTTGGTTATAATTTTTGGAAATGGGATTTAAATAAAATAAAAAAACAAAAAGATATATTTAATAAAGAAGAAAAGAAAGAAATATATAATATGATGAAAAAAGAATTTAAATATTAATATTTCTTTTTTTATTTTA
This sequence comes from uncultured Bacilli bacterium, assembly GCA_947629305.1. Classification (GTDB taxonomy): domain Bacteria; phylum Bacillota_I; class Bacilli_A; order RF39; family UBA660; genus Onthocola_B. Next base: position 14,210 of record CANRDD010000006.1, read on the forward strand.
ATACATAATATATATTTTTACCTGATCCTTTTTTAACTAAAATATTTTCATTTAATAATTTATTAATAATTTGTTTTGATCTTGTAGCTCCAATATTTAATAATTTTTCCACATCAATTCTACTTATTTTATTTCTTTTATTAATATAATTGGTAATTATTTCTTCTTGAGAAAAATTATTAAAATCATTTTTATCATTTTCAATATAATTTCTATTTGGTAATATTATTTTAAAAACATTTTCAGTTAATTCAATAATTGGTTTTAAATTAGAATCTTGATATTCATTAATTATTCTTCCTATGCCTGTGCCATAATTTTCAACATAATTTAGTCTATGAAATATTTCGGCAAAATTAGGATTTCTTGATTCTGATACACCATTATAAACATCATTTAAAGATAAAGTACTAATTAATCCACCGGTTGAATTAATTTCCATTCTATCATCAAATATTGATAATAATATACTACCATTAAAATAATAATTTCGGTGTATTATAGCATTTAATAAAGCTTCTCTAATTGAAAAATCTGGATAGTCTTTTTTATCAATTCTTTGTAAACCCTTAAATGTGGAATTAATATGATTGGCTAAGTTCATATAATAAAAGGCATCTTCGACAATTTTTAAGTATGAGCCAGATAATTCTTTTCGATCTTTAAATATAGTTTTATTTGTACCATCAAATATAGCACATTTTACTGTGTATGGGTTTTGATCTGAAAGCAAAAGAGCTAAATTATTAAATTTGTTATCTGTTAACATTTTTAAACTTTTAAATTTTTCTTTAGAAAATTCAATATTTCTTTTTTTAAATAATTCTTTGGCATATGCAAAAGTTAAATCTTGATTATTGGCTATTTCTTCTTCAAAACTTTTTTTAGAAGATTCTATTAACATTTTTCTAATTATTTCATCTGTTGCTTGAATAGTAGAAGAACCATGTCTTATAAATACACCACTTGATTTTAATCCTTTATCAGCTAAATAATATGGTTTTTCGGGAGCGGAAGTAATATGTAATTCTATTATATCTTTTTTATCTATTTCTTTAACTTCTATATCTGTATAAGTTGTTAAATTGCCAATTATACTTTCTCTTATCATTCCACTTAATGATTCAATATCACTTTTTATATCTTTTAGTCCGATTATTTCTCCATCATCAGTAATACCTATATAAATTGTTCCCCCTTTAGAATTAGCAAAAGCAACTATTTCCTTTTTTATATTTTTAGTTAATTTTTGTTTTAATGCTACTGTTTCAGATTCTATATACATTAAAATCACCTAATACTATTATAGAAAATTATTGTTATTTTATCAATGCTTTCTGCTCATTTTGTTGTCATATTCGGTCACTATTCGGTCACATTCGGTCACTTTCATTTTTGAATATTGATCATCACTCGTTTGTAACCATCCCATTTATAATTTTTCCTTGATTTTTTGCTCTAGCATGAATTCAAAAGCATAAAATTCATTACTAATATGATCAGTTAGTTCCGAAAAGGTATTATCAATATTTAACTCATAAATAATTTTTGATATCATTTTAACTTTTTTTAAATCTATTTTTTCCTCAAGTTTCATTTTTAGCTCAACAATACAATTTTCTAAAAAAGCGATATCAACATTCTCTAAATTATATTTGTTTGTTTTTTTTATTAAAGTAATATCATTAATTATATTTTCTAAATGTTCTAACATAGCATAATCCTTCCTTAAAGAATATTGTATACCAAAAAATTATAAATTCAACAAGCTTATCAAAATATCCTATGGGATTTTTTATTAAAATAAAAAATCATCTCTATTTAGAGATGAAATATATTTGAATGTTCGAATAAATCGAACAAATTTTTTAATGGAGGAACCGACCAGATTCGAACTGGTGATCAGGGTGTTGCAGACCCACGCCTTAGCCACTTGGCTACGGTTCCATGTAACAAAAATATTCTATCGTAAAAATGCTATTTTGTCAAATAAAGTCTATCTAATATTTTATATGTTTTAATAAGGTTAAAGTTTACAAATTAATTGTATTAATTAAACATTTTTTGTATAATAATTTTATGGTGATAAATAATGCTAAAAATAGTTAACTTTACAAAGAAATATAATAAGAATTTTACCGCCGTGGATAATCTTAATTTAGAAATAAATGATGGAGATATATATGCTTTTGTTGGTCATAATGGGGCAGGTAAAACAACAACTATTAAAGCTATTGCGGGTATTATTAATTTTGATGAAGGAGATATTTTTATTAATAATAAATCAATTAAACATGATGCACTTAAAGCTAAAATGGATTTAGCTTATATACCGGATAATCCTGATTTATATGAACATTTAAAAGGAATTGATTATATTGATTTTATAGCTAGTATGTATAATGTTGATGTAAATAGAAAAAAAGAATTAATTGAAAAATATGCTGATATGTTTGAAATAAAAGAAAATTTAGGAGATGAAATATCTAGTTATTCTCATGGTATGAGACAAAAAATAGCTTTAATTGCGGCTTTAGTTCATGAACCTAAAGTTTTAATATTAGATGAACCTTTTGTAGGCTTAGATCCTGTTTGTACCCATCATTTAAAAGAAGAAATGCATCGTTTAGCCCAAAATGGGTGTACCATCTTTTTTTCAACACATGTCTTAGATGTTGCCGAAAAATTATGTAATAAAATAGCTATTATTAAAAAAGGTAAATTAATATATCAAGGACTAATGGAAGAAGTAACTAAGAATAAAAGTTTGGAAGAATCATTCATGGAGATAGAAAATGAACAAACTATTTAAATTATTAAGTTTAAATATGCGAGATTATTTAAACTTTTATAAAATACTTAATGCCCCAAGTTTTTCTTCTAAATGTCAAGAATTATTTAAATTTATTTTTATTATATTAGTATATTGTATATTTGGTTTCTTTATTTATATGTTTGCTAAATTATTATTAGAAACATTAATTACTTTAAAAATAGAATATGTATGTTTAGGAATCTTTTTTGCTTTATCTAATATTATAATCTTAATATCATCTTGTTTTTTAATTGATGGTTTATTTTATAATTCTAAAGATTATGATATTTTAAATAGTTTACCTATTTCTAAAAATATTATTATTACAAGTAAAATGCTTAATTTATATTTTTCTAATTTATTATTTACAATATTAATAATGGTACCTGTTTTAATAGCTTATACTTCTTTAGTATCTGTTAATATTAGTTTTTATATTTTATATATTATAACTATTTTTATTATTCCTTTAATACCAACAATTATATCTATTATTATTGGTTCTCTTATTACATTTATTTCTACACGTTTTCAAGCTAAAAAATTATTTCAATTTATAATAATGAGTATTAGTATAGTTATATATTTTTATTTTTCTTTTAAAAATAGTTCTTTAAATGAAATCCAATTAGCCGAACTTGGGCAAAGTTTTTTAAATATGTTTAATAAAATATATCCTCTTACTAATAATTATTTAGATTTATTATTAAATCATAATTTAAAATCATTATTAATATTTATAATATTACCTATTATATTATATATAATAACAACTGTTATTATTAGTTCTATATATAAAAATATTATATCGAAAATAGGGGAAAGAAAAAAACATAAAAATTATACTTTAAAAGTAACAAATAATAAACAATTTATTAGTTTATTTAAAAAAGAACTTAAAAGATTATTATCATCACCTATGTATATATTTAATTCTTTATATGGATTAATATTACTTATTTTAGGTATAGTTATTATTCTTTTTATGAGTCCAGAGAAAATAGCAACATTAACTGGATTTACGGAATTTGTAAATTTAATTAAAGATAAGAATGCTTTATTAATTGGTTTAACATTATTACTTAGTTGTACAACTAGTTCATCTATTTCTTTAGAAGGTAAAAATCTTTGGATAGTTAAAAGTATTCCCGTTGATCCTTTAAAAATATTTTTTAGTAAAATAAATGTTAATTTTTGGATAACATTTATACCAGGTGTTATATCTATATTTATTATTAATTATTTATTTAAATTAGGAATAGGTAATTTATTATTAAATATTTTAATTATAAGTAATTATGCTTTTTTAGTATCTATATTAGGTTTAATTATTAATTTGCATTTTCCTTATTTTGATTGGAAAAATGAAGTAAGAGTTATTAAACAAAGTTTAGCGGTTTTCTTAAGTTTAACTTGTGGATTAGCTATTGGTTTAGTTTTTCTTCTATGTAATTTAAAATTAGAATTAATTATTATTATTTTATTATTTATAAATATAATATTATTTTTATATCTTAAATATGTTGGTGTAAAGTTATGGTCTAAACTATAAAACTTGCATATATTTGGTAAAATTAATTGATAGTAGAACTTGCTATTTAAAGTTAATTTGGGTATAATAGATAAAGAATAGGGAAGTGTGGAAAGTGACAGAAGAAGCTAAGAATAGTGTTTCTTTAAAAGGAATATTTAGCTATATTTCAACTGTTATGAGTTGGACTGTTTTTACATTACTTATTATGATAGCCATATTACTTGTTTATTATGTTATATCATTACAATTATATTTTCATTTAGGAGAAAAATATGCACCTGAGTTTTCTTTATATACCATCATGAGTGGTAGTATGGTTCCAAATATTAAAAAAAATGATGTTATTATTAATAAAAAAATAGATTCACCTGATGAACTAGGGATAAATGATGTTATTACTTTTACATCAGTTAGCCCTGAGTCAAAAGGAACAACAATTACCCACCGGATTGTGTCGGTTGTTAAAGAAAATGATACAGTTAGTTTTGTTACTAAAGGAGATGCTAATCCTATTCAAGATTCAACTCCTGTGCCTTTTTCGAATGTAATTGGTAAGGTTGCTATAAAAATACCTTATTTAGGAGGTATTCAAGTCTTTATTGCCAGAAAGTTTGGTTGGCTTTTACTTTTATTATTTCCAGCCATATGTTTATTATTAAAAGATCCTATTAAAAAAATAGTTTATAAAGGGGTAGATGTTGATAATTATGTTGAAGATGAAGTAGATAAAGAAATATATGCTGAGGATATACCTGAGAAAAGAGATATGTTAAAGGAAAATCCAGAGGCTCATGTATATACTTTTAATCCTGATTTAGATAAAGAAGATAATCTTGATTTACCAGATTTAAAATAAGTTCTCTTTAAAAAAGAGAATTTTTTGGTGAAATGTATGTGAAAAATAAGTATTTTTGGTAAAATTGTAGTAAAATGGTTAAAGGTAGTAATAATTACCAATAGGCTAAATTAAATAATTTTGGTATAATTATTATACTGGAGGTAGTAAATGAAACTAATTGAATTTAAGCAAGTTAGTAAAACCTATAAAAATGGGGTTACAGCTCTTGCTGATGTTTCTGTTTCCATTGATAAAGGCGAATTTGTTTTTGTTATTGGACTTACCGCGAGTGGTAAATCGACATTTATTAAGATGTTATATAGAGAAGAAAAACCAACAAAAGGAACTGTCATTGTAGGAGGTCTTAATGTTGGAAAAATTAGAAATAGAAAAGTATATAAATTAAGAAGAAGAATAGGAATTGTTTTTCAAGATTTTAAATTACTTCCTAAATTAACTGTTTATGAAAATGTAGCTTTTGCCCTTGAATGTGTCGGTTTAAAAGAAAAAGAAATAAGACCAAAAGTAATGGAAGCATTAGAACATGTTGGGTTAAAAAATAAAGTTCGGAGTTTTCCAGGAGAATTATCAGGAGGAGAACAACAAAGAGTATGTATTGCTAGAGCTATAGTTAATGATCCTAAAATTCTTATTTGTGATGAACCAACAGGAAACTTAGATCCAAAGACAAGTAAAGAAATAATGGATGTTATTGAAAATATTAATAAAAATTTAGGAACAACAATTATTATGGCAACTCATGATCAAGATATTGTTAATCGTATGAAAAAAAGAGTTCTTCTAATAAAACAAGGTATTTTAGCTGGAGATTATGCGAAAGGAAGTTATAAAGCAGGATGAAATTATTAAGAATTATTAGAAGAAGTATAAGAGATGGTTTTAAAAGTATTGTTCGTAATTTTGGTTTAAGTTTTGCTTCAATAATGTGTACCACGATTACCCTTATCTTAGTGGCTTTATCAATTATTTGTGCAGTTAATGTAGAACATGCAACAAAGTCAATTGAAAGTGAATTAAGTATTATTGTTTATTTAAAGAGTGATTTAACGGAAGAAGATATTAATAATATTGAGACAGATATTAGAAGTAGAAGTGCTGTGGAAAGTTTAACAACTAAAACAAAAGATGAATGGAAATTAGAACTTGAAGAAAGTGATGAAGAATTAAAAACAGTATTAGATTATCTTGGGGATAATCCTTTAATGAATACGTTTGTTGTTTATGTTAATGATGTAACAGAATTAAAAGATACCGCGGAATATATTAAAAGTATTACAGGTGTTGAAACAGTTAAATATGGAGAAAGTATGGTAGAAACAGTTATTACTATTTTTGATATTTTAGAAAAAGTAGTAGTTGTTATTGTTATAGCACTAATATTAGTAACAGCCTTTCTTATTAGTAATACAATTAAATTAACAATCTTTAGTAGACGAAGTGAAATTGAAATAATGAGGTTAGTTGGAGCTAGCAATGGAGCTATTAAATTACCATTTGTTGTGGAAGGATTTATCATTGGGATAATAGGTTCAATTATTCCTATTTGTATTACTATCTATGGTTATGTTATTTTGCATTCAAGACTTCATGGTCATTTATTTACTAATGTTTTAACTTTAGTTAAACCATTTAATTTTGTTTTCTATGTTTCCATTGTTCTTCTTATAATTGGCGCTTTAGTGGGAATGCTTGGAAGCTTAAAAGCAGTAAGGAAGTATTTGAAAATATGAAAAAAGTAAAAGATATTGTCTTTGGTTCTTTAAATATTTCTTTAAGTATAATTGTTCTTTTTGCTAGTTTTATGGTACTAGTACCTAAAGTAGAAGCATCTAGTAAAGAACCAAATACTATTGCCGAATATAGACAAGAACTAAATAATTTAAAAGCTAAGAAAAAAAGAATTGAAAATGAAAAGAAATTAACGCAACAAGAAATAAATGAAAAGAATTTAGCTATTAATAAAGCTCATCAAAATATAGAAGAATCAGAAGCTAAAATTGAAGAAGCAAAAATAGAAATAGAAGCTAGTCAAACAGAAATATTAAAATATGAAGAAAAAACAAAAGAATTAATGAAATATAATCAAGTTGTTAAAGGAGAAAATGCCTATTTAAATTTTGTTAATGATGCCTCTTCTTTAACAGAATTAATTATGAGACTTGATGCTATTAATTTAATTGCCGAATATAATAAAGATCAATTAAATACTTTAGAAGATTTAATTAATGAATTAGAAAAGAAACAAGTTGATTTAAAAAATTATGAAAAACAATTAAATAAAGATATTGATTCATTTACCGCGCGAATTGATGAACTTGATTCTAGTTTACTAGCCTTTGATGATGATCGGATGGATTTAGAAGAAGAAATAAAGGCTATTGAAGAAAAAATAGAAATGTATAAAAATGCGGGATGTGGAGAAAATGAAGCATTAGATGTTTGTTTAGCTAAAGGGGGAACAAATAAAACCTTTATGAAACCAGTTACAAAAGGTTATATTACATCCTTATTTGGTTATAGAAATGTCTCTGGTCAAAGTAGTAACCATTCTGGTATAGATATTGGTGTTGCGGAAGGAACAACCGTTTATTCGATGATTAATGGGGTTGTTGCTTTCACTGTTAAAAAAGCTAGCTGTGGTGGTAATAAAGTTTATATTGAAGGTATTGTAAATGGGCAAAAATATACAGTTGTTTTTCTTCACCTTTTATCAATTAATGTTAAAGCTGGGGATGTTGTTACAACTCAAACAGTCGTTGGTAAATCTGGAGGGCGATCAACCGCGACACGATATGGAGGGTATGATCGTTGTACAACTGGAGCGCACTTACACGTTTCCGTATCTAAAGGTTATTGGAAAAATGATGCTACCTATCGGGCTAATTTAATAAATCCTCCTGGTTTTCCAAAGACTAAAGGAGCTTGGTTCTATTCAAGAACGCAATGGTTTGATTAAATCAAACCATTTTTTTATAAAAATAGGATGAATAAAATTCATCCTAATAAGTTTTTTCAGAATAAGAGTGCGAATAAATAATTGGTTCCATGAATTCAACATAATTTAAATAAATAATGCGAATTAAATACCAAGTACCTGAGACATTATCTCGAATAATTAAGTGATCTTTTCCAGCTTCTTCAATAATACCTTCATAAACTTTATTTTGCCAAGCAGAAGAATCTGGATAAGAAACATAAGCTTTAACTCTTTGCCCTTTATTAAGTCTTAAGATATTTTCAATATAACTTTGTTCCATTTGTTTATTTACTTCTGTGACAGAGATATTACCTGGAGGAGTTGTAAAATTATTAGTTGGAAAAGTAGGATTTTGATAATAACTACCATTCATAAAAATTAATTCACCTCTTCTAAAATATATGTAAGGTAATTTAATTAATGTTAAAATTTTTTAGAAATGTCCATTTTAATAATAAATTGTAATATAAAAAAGTAATTATTTAGGACTTGCAAAATAAATTAAAGATGTTAAAATAATGAATAGAAAGGCAATGATTCAATACTTAGTATAGTTATAATATAATTCATAGAAGAGATAAAGTATAAAGCTGAGAATACTTTAATGATGGTTATAATTAGAAATTCATATTGATGAGTCTTATGGGTAATTCCCTTATAATTAGAAAGAGTATGAAAAAGTTTCATAAACTAAGGTGGTACCGCGGATATTAATTCGTCCTTAACGTTTATGGAACTTTTATTTTAAAGGAGAAGAGGATATGGAAAAAGAATTAGAAGAATTAAAGATTAGTTTAAAAAAAGAATTAGAAAAAGGAAAAAAAGAAGCTGATATATTAAATATTAAATCTTTATATGTTGGAAAGAAAAGTCGTATTAGTGAATTATTAACTAAATTAAAAGATATGTCTAATGAAGATAAAAGAAAATATGGTAGTTTAATAAATAATACGAAGAAAGAATTAGAAGAATTAGTAAATGAAGCTTTAGAAAAAATATCTAGTGTTAGTAATGTATCATTTGATGATACAGTTGATTATGATGTTGAAGTTGGATCTCTTCATCCTATTACAATTGTTGCTAAAGAAGTAACAGATATTTTAAAAAGAATGGGATTTACGGTAGTTCAAGGTTTTGAAATGGAATCAGAATATTATAATTTTGAAGCTTTAAATGTTCCTAAAGATCATCCAGCTAGAGATATGCAAGATACTTATTATTTAGATAATGGAATGCTTCTTAGAACCCAAACAAGTGGTGATCAAATTCATTCAATGGAAAAATTTGGAGCTCCTTTAAGAATATGTTCTCCTGGTAGAACTTTTCGAAATGAAGATTTAGATGCTAATCATGAAAATACTTTCTTTCAAATAGAAGGTATGGTTATTGATAAAGGTATATCTATTGAAAATTTAGTTTATGTTATGAAAGAAATATTAAGTGAAATATTTCATCAAGATGTTGATGTTCGTCTTCGGCCAGGTTTCTTTCCATTTACTGAACCATCTTATGAACTTGACTGTAGTTGTTTAATATGTGGAGGAAAAGGTTGTCCTACTTGTAAACACAGTGGTTGGTTAGAACTTGCCCCAGGAGGAATGGTTCATCCTAATGTTTTAAAAGCTGGCGGTATTGATCCTGAAGTTTACAATGGTTTTGCTTTTGGTATTGGTTTAACTCGTTTAGCTATGATGAAATATAAAATTAATGATATTAGAGTTTTAAATTCTGGTGATTTAAGATATTTAAGTAATTTTAAAATAAACTAATAGAAAGAAGGTTATAATATGTTATTATCATGTAATAGATTAAAAAGTTATATAAAGGATAGTAAAACGATTGATTGGTTAAAAATATGGGATACGTTTACAATTAGAACAGCAGAAGTAGAAGGGGTTAAAGTTGTTGGTAATGGTTTTGATGGTGTTGTTGTCGCGGAAATTAAAGAATGCTGTGAACATCCTGATAGTGATCATATGCATATTCTCCAAGTTGACTGTGGAACTGGCGAGTTAGTTCAAGTTGTCTGTGGGGCGCCAAATGTTAGAGTTGGGTTAAAGACAGCTTATGTTAAAGTGGGAGGTCATATTGATTCGGTTGAAATTAAAGCCCGTCCTTTAAGAGGAGTATTATCAAATGGGATGTGTTGCAGTGGTAAAGAACTGGGAATTAGTGATAATCATGATGGTATCATGGAATTACCAAATGATGCTCAAAATGGAATGAGTATAAAAGAATTATATCCTTTTATTGATGATATTATCGTGGAAATTGATAATAAAAGTTTAACAAATCGCCCTGACTTATGGGGACATTATGGTATTGCTCGGGAAATTGCCGCGATAACGAACCATGAATTATTACCTTTAGAAATAGAAGAAGTACCTAATGATAAAGAAAATTTAGATATTGTGATTAAAGATCCTCATCTATGTCTTCGTTACTGTGGTTTAAAAATCGAAAATATTAAAAATAATACAACGCCAATGGAAATGCAAGTCTTTTTATATTATGTAGGTATGCGTTCTATTAATCTTTTAGTTGATTTAACTAATTATTTAATGATGGAATTAGGTCAACCGATGCATGCTTTTGATGCTCGTGTTGTTAAATCAATTGAAGTTGGTTTAGCTAATGATAATGATACCTATACAACTTTAGATGGTGAAGAAAGAAAATTAACCCATGATATGTTAATGATCAAAAATGGTGATAAATACTTTGGTATCGCGGGCGTCATGGGTGGTCTTGATAGTGAAATCCTACCAGATACAACATCTGTTTTCTTAGAAAGTGCTACCTTTAATGCGGGATCTATTCGCAAAACGGCAGTTGCCTTAGGTTTAAGAACAGAAGCAAGTAGTCGTTATGAAAAATCATTAGATCCAAATATGACAATTATAGCTTTAAAAAGATTAGTTTATTTATTACATCAAGAAAATCCTAATATGAAAATTGTCTCTAATTTAACAGATATTTATCCAACTAAAGTAACAGAAGGTCAAATTACTTTAAAGAAAAAAACCGTTAATATGTATATGGGTAAAACCATGGATGAAGAAGTAATTAAGGATATTTTAGAAAGATTAGAGTTTAAAGTAAGGCTTGAAGATGAAGCTTATTTAGTAACTGTACCTACTTTTAGACATACCAAAGATATTTCAATTGAACAAGATTTAATTGAAGAAATAGCTAGAATATATGGTTTTGAAAATTTAGATCCTAAACCATTAAAATTAGATTTAGTTGCTGATGAAAAAGATTCTATTTTTAATCAAGAATATGAATTAAAACATTTATTAGCGGTTAAATATAATTTTCATGAAGTTCATAGTTATATTTGGTATGATACCGAAAATTTAAAAATGTTAAATATTACTAAAGATAATGTTAAAGTATTAGGTAAACAAGAAAATAATATTTTAAGAGATGATTTAAGTTTATCATTAATGAATATAGTATATAATAATTTAAAAAATTATAATAAATTTAAAATAATGGAAATAGGAACTATTATTAAAAATAATCAAAATAAAAGAGTATTAAGTTTAATAATTGTTGATGAAGAAAAATATTTAGAAAATAGTTATAATGAAGCTAAGAATATTGTTAAATATTTATTTAAAGTATTAAAAAATATTGATATAGAATATAAAGATAATGTTAATGAATATAGTTATTATAATGAATCTTTAGGTAAAGTAATATTAGTTAATAAAGAAGTAATTGGAGAAATTAATGTTTTAAATAAAAGTTATGCTAGTAAATTAGCTAAAAAGAAAGCTATTGTTTGTGTAGATATTGATATGGATAAATATGAAGTATTAAATAAAAATACAATATTAGCTCCTGAGGTAAGTAAATATCCAGTTGTAACTTTAGATTATACAATTATTTTAAATAATAAGAAATATATTGATTTACAAAATATCTTAAAAGAATTTAAAAATAAATTAATTTTAAAATGGGAATTAATAGGTATATTTGAAAATAAATATACTATTAGATATACGATAGGTAGTTTAAATAAAACATTAGAACAAAATGATATAATGAAATTTAAAGAAAAAGTATTAGAACATTTAAAAAATAATAATTTATCTTTAGGGGAATAAGAAAATATGAATAGTATAGAAGAGATCTTGTTAAAATTAGGTATAAGTAATGAAGAATTTTTAGAATATATTAAACCAAGAACGAAAGTTTTAGATAATATTGATATATCTTGGTATGGAGTATTTCCTATTGTTGATTCGAAAGGAATACTTCAAGATATGAGAATGCTTGTACCTTCTGCTCAAACAGAATTTATGATGTTAATTAATGTTCATGAATATAATCATGCTTATGAATTATATAATGAATTAGGAAATAAATATGTAGATGATAAAGAAACAAGAGAAATAAGAGCAAGAATTAAAGAAGAAGATTATAAAAAAATAATCTAGCTTCTTTTTTATTGATTTTTAATTATATTTGTTGGTATAATAAAAACATAAGTTACCATATACTAGGAGGGTGGTTAAATGCCTGCAGTTATTGAATTAAAAAAAGAACGAGTTGTTCAAGTAGCTGTTAAGATGATTAATGATTCAGGCTGGGATTCAGTTAATGCTCGAAGTTTAGCAAAAGCCTTAGGTGTTTCCACGAAGCCTTTATATCGTTTATATAAAAGTATGGATGAAATAAAAAATGATACTTATAAAGAAATATTAAAACAATATGATGAATTTATTTTAAGCCGAATTGATTCTAAAAAAGCATTATTAACTTTAGCTATAGCTTATGTTGAATTTGCTCAAAATTATAAAAATTTATTTATTAGTTTATTTTTAAGTAATAATTTAAAATGGCAAAGATTAGATCAAGTCTTAGATCAAAAATGGAATCAATCAACTATTATTAATTTAGTTAATAAACATGGTTTATCATTTGATGAAGCTAAAACATTATTTATGAATTTTTGGTTATATACTAATGGTTTAGCAACTTTAATTGCAACCAATGAAATAAAGATGGAAGAAAAAGAAATATTAGTTAAATTAGTAACAATGTATAAATTATTAACAAAGGAAGTAACATGGAAAGAGTAGTAATAGAAGAAAATAATTTAAGTTTAAGCCGAATTGAAGAAAAATGTATTCATTGTGGTGTATGTTTAAAAACTTGTCAAACATATAATAATTTAAAAGAAAAAGATTGTCTTAACTGTGGACAATGTATATTAACTTGTCCAACGGGAGCTTTAGTTCCTAAGTTTGATTATAAAAAAGTATTAAATTATTTACATGATACTGATTATACTTTAGTCGTTTTAACAAGTCCAGCAGTTAGAGTCGCAATTGGGGATGAGTTTGGTTATGAAGCAGGAACATTTTTAGAAGGAAAAATGGTTAGTAGTTTAAAAGCCTTAGGTTTTGATTATGTTTTTGATACTACTTTTGGGGCTGATTTAACTATTATGGAAGAAGCAAATGAATTAGTCAATAAAATAAAAAATAATGAAAAACCTCTTTTTACAAGTTGTTGTCCATCTTGGGTTTTATATATGCAAAAATATCATCCAAATGATGTTAAATATTTAAGTTCTTGCAAAAGTCCTATTGCGATGCTTGGGGCGATGGTTAAAACTTATTTTGCTGATTATAATGAAATTGATGCTAAAAAAATTATTACCGTAGCCTTAACTCCTTGTGTTTCTAAAAAAACGGAGATGGCTAAATATCAAGATGTTGATTTTGTCATAACAACTAGAGAGCTAGCAATGATGTTAAGAGAAAGTGAAATTGATTTTACTCAATTAGTTGATGCTGAGTTTGATAAACTAATGGGAACAGGCAGTGGAGCTGGTTTAATTTTTGCTTCATCTGGTGGAGTGATGGAAGCAGCTTTAAGAACAGCATATTATATGTTAAATAAAGTTAAAGCACCTGATGCCTTTTATAAACTAGAAAGTATCAGGGGAGAAAAAGATTTTGTTGAAGCGGAAATTGATATGCAAGTTAAAAAAATTAAAATTGCTGTAATTAATAAAATCGTTAATGTTGAAAAAAATTATGAAATATTAAAGAATTATGATTTTATTGAAGTTATGAGTTGTCCTGGAGGTTGTATTGGAGGAGGTGGTCAACCTATCTTGGCCACGAATGCTTTAGAAAGCTGCCGGCAAAAAAGAATTGCTAGTATTTATGCTAAAGATGAAAATAAAAAAATTAAGGAAAGTTTTTTGAATCCCGAGATCCAAGATGCTTATCGAACTTATATAAGTAAAAAAGAAGTTAAATTACATACCAGTCATGAGACTGAAGTTAAAAATTAAGAATATAGTTTTAAAAAACTTTACAAAGTTTAAAATTATTTTTATAATAATGGTTAGAAAGAAGGAAGTTATATGAAAAAAATATTTATTTTATTAATATGTTTAGTAGGTTTATTAACGTTTAATGTTCAAGCTAAAACATCTTTACCAGAAGTAACTGATCATGAAAAAGTTACGATTTATTTATTCTATGCTAGTTGGTGCCCTCATTGCCATGATTTTCTCGAATATTTTGCCGAAAAATATGATGATGACTATGCTAAATATTTTGATATTAAAGCCATAAGAATTGATTCAGCTGAAGATACCGAAAAAAATGATCCAGATAATGCTGCTTTTGCTGATGAAGTAAGAGAAGCTTTAGGAGTAACAGAAACAGGTATTCCTTTAATTGTCTATGGAGATAAGTTTCAAGTTGGCTTTGGAACAGATGGTCAAAATATAATTGATGATGTTTTAAAATTATATCAAGATGATAGTTATGTTGATAAAGTAAGTAGTGTTATTGAAGAAACAGAACATAATATAAAGATAGCTGATTTTGAAGAAACTTTAATTGCTAATGGGCTTAAAAGAGTAGAAGGATCTATTCCAGATTGGGCAATAATGACAATTATATTTGTTGTTTTAATCGGAGGTATAGGTGGTTTATTCTTCTTAGCTCGGAAAAAATAGGTGTTTAATGAAGAAATTATTCTTAATTTTAAGTGTTATTTGTTTATTAGGAATAAGTAATGTTGAAGCTAAGAATTGGCATATGCCAGATGTTAGTGATCATGAAAAAATAAAATTACATATCTTTTATGGAAATGGTTGTGAAGTATGTCATGATTTATTAAATTTTTTAAATGATAATTATGATATGTTAAAAGATTATATTGATATAAGAGGATATGAAGTTTGGGATAATAAAGATAATAATGATTTTATGGGAGAAGTTGTTGATTTATTAGTTCCTAAAAGTGAAGAAATAGGTGTTCCTTTTACCGTAATTGGAGGAGAATATTTATTTGGTTTTGATGAAGATAAATTAATGGAATTAATTAAAAATAGTTATATTGATGATGGTTATAATGATCAAAACTTTGCTTTAATAAAAGATAGTACAGGACAAAATTATGTTGAAGATAGTTTTGATAAAATGTTAGTTAATTCACTTATTAAAGATCCTGATAGTAAGATGCCAGGTTGGCTTACCATTAGTATTATTGTAGTTATATTATTTGGAGGAATTGGAATATTATTTTATTTAGTATATAAAAAATAAGTTGCTTTAAATAAGCAGCTTATTTTTTATTCTAAATTATATTTATTAATTGAATATATTCTTGAACCATCTAAGTTTAAATAATAGCTTTCAACCACTTCTTCAACATCATCATTTAAAATAGATACTTCCATATGAATGGTATAACCTACTAAGCCATTGCCAGTTAAGTTTAAGACTGGTTGACTAGTTCGATTTAAATTCTTTTCTCCTTCAATATTTAATTTACTAAATTCTTTTTGAATCTTTTCGGTTTCTTGTTCCATGATAGCATTAACACCATTTAAGAGAATATCACTTTGATAAAGATTTAAATCTCGACCACAGCCATTTTCTGTTACTTTTAATGCTAGAATATATTGATCTTGATCATATTCATCATTACCAAAGGTACATAATGAAGGATCAACATGGATCTCTCCGTCCTTACTTTTAATGGTTAAATTTGCTTCTTGGACAACTTTATTATTTGATGAGTCATTAGCAACGATTTGCACAACATAATTACCTGGTGCACTATAAGCGGTATAATCAATTCCTGTTGTATCATTAAAGTTAATTGCACATTGTTCATTACTATTATCTGTACAATCGATTATAAAATCATCTAAACTATATTTTTTTCCTTCCTCTAGTTCTAAATCTTTTAAAATAAGTTCAGGAGCTTGGGTATCTAGTACTTGCACTGTGGCATGATATTCTTCTCCAAAAACTTTAATAACAACAGTATAATCACCAACTTTAGTAAGATCTACTTTGTCAAATGATACTTCAATCTCATCTTCACTAACATTTTCGAGTTCACTAAATAATAATGTTTTATCAGGGAGATTAGAGTTTATTTCAACAGCAATTCTATCCCTTAACTTAATGGTAGCTTTATTGTTATTATTTGGTTTACTTAAAAAATGATGAGCTATTAAAAAACAAATTATGATTCCAATTAATGATCCAACAATGATAATAATTTGCATTGTTGTCTTTTGAGAACTGATACGTGAGTTAAAAAATTTTCTTGCCAATCTTTTTCGACCCCTCCTTTGTAAATTTATCATAACACATTTAAATTAAAGATAGCAAGTTTTAGCCTTTAATTTAAAATAATTTGACATATTTTGCTTGTTTTTTGACATATTATATGGTAATATTTTAAGTGCAATTATATTTATTTTTTAAATATAATTAAGTGGAAGGGAAAGAAGCGGACTTGCCCGAGATTCCCACTTGCGCGTATACATTATTTAGGAGGTGTTAATCGTGGCTAAAGAAGTCGTAAAGAAAATTAAATTACAAATTGAAGCAGGGAAAGCTACTCCAGCTCCTCCAGTAGGTACTGTATTAGGACCAGCTGGAATTAACTTAGGAGACTTTTGTTCTAAATTTAATGAAGCAACAAGAGATAAAATGGGAGATATTATTCCTTGTGAAATATCTATTTATGATGATCGTAGTTTTGATTTTGTTTTAAAAACTGCACCAGCACCATTTTTATTGAAGAAAGCAGCTAAAGTTCAAAAGGCTAGTAAGAAAGGGGCTAATGAAATTGTTGCTACTATTTCCCAAAAACAATTAAGAGAAATAGCAGAAACAAAGTTACCTGATTTAAATGCTTATGATGTTGAAGCTGCTATGCGTTCTATTGCTGGAACAGCCCGTAATATGGGGATAGCTGTTGAAGGTATCAATGATACTGAACTTGCTGAACAAGCCAAAGAAGCAGCAGCTGAAGAAAAAGAACAATTAAAAAGAGAAGCTGAACTAGCGGAACTTGAAGCTGAAGCTAAAGAAATGGCTGAATCAGCAAGTGTTGAAGTTCCTGTTGCTAGTGATGAATCTGACGAAGAAACTACAGAAGAAAATTAAAATATAAAATAAAAATCCGCTAATGAACCACAGTTAGGAGGGAAAATAAATGAAAAAACATGGTAAAAAATATGTGGAAGCATCTAATAATGTTGATCGGAATAAATTATATTCCGTTGAAGATGCAATTAAGTTAGTTAAAGAAACATCAACTACCAAATTTGATAGTACAGTTGAACTAGCTGTTAAATTAAATATTGATTCTAAAAAATCTGATCAACAATTAAAAGGTTCTTTATCTCTTCCAAATGGAACTGGTAAAACCAAAAAGATTTTAGTTATTGCTAAAGGAACATTTGCTGAAGAAGCAAAAAATGCTGGCGCTGATTATGTTGGTGATAAAGATTTATTAGATAAGATTAAAAATGAAAATTGGTTTGATTTTGATGTTTTAGTAGCTACACCAGATATGATGCCAGAAGTTGGAAAAATAGGGAATATTCTTGGACCAAGAGGTTTAATGCCAAACCCTAAAACAGGAACAGTTACGCCAAAAGTTGGAGCTGTTGTTGAAGACATTAAAAAAGGTATGGTTACCTATAAAAATGATAAATTTGGTAATGTTCATACAATAATTGGTAAAGTATCTTTTGATAATAAAAAATTAGAAGAAAACCTAGTATATGCTATTAATACAATAGCTAAAGCTAAACCAAATAGTGTTAAAGGTGTCTTTATTGAAAATATTTCTATTTCTACAACAATGGGACCTGGAATAAAATTAGATAAAAATAGTTTTGACTTTTAGTTAAAAATAGAATATAATACTTTTTAGAAATGCTTTAAACCCGAAGACAGTAGGCGAAAATAAGTCCTACCGAGGGGAAACTTAAAACTTAAACTTTTTAAGCTTCCCTTTCGTGGAAGCTTTTCTAATAGTATAAAGGAGGAATTATGGCAAGCGAAAAAATTCTAAACGAAAAAAAGCAAATAGTTAAAGAAATTACTGATAAATTAAAAAATAGTGAATCAGTAATAATCTTTCAATACCAAGGTATGACAGTTGATGAACTTAGTTCTTTAAGAAGAGAATTAAGACAAGCTGATGCTGAAGTAAGAGTTTATAAAAATACTTTGCTTAAAAAAGCTGCTGATGAACAAAATATTAATATTGATGAATTTTTAGAAGGACCAAATGCAATTTTATTTGGAAAGAATTTACTTGAACCAATTAAGATTATATCTGATTTTGCTAAGAAGAATGATAAATTAAATATTAGAGTTGGTATTATCAGTGGTAATGTAGCAGATTTATCTGTTATTAAAGAATACGCAAGCATACCATCAAGAGAAGGATTACTTACTATGATTGCCGGTGGTATGATGCAATATGTTAGAGATTTAGCAATAGGTATAAACCTTTATGCTGAACAAAAGGAAGGAAAGGAATAAGATTATGGCAAAAATAACAAAAGATGAATTTATAAGTTCATTAAAAGAAATGACTATTCTTGAATTAAAAGAATTAGTTGATGCAATGAAAGAAGAATTTGGTGTTGATCCAAGTGCTGTTGCAGTAGCAGCTGCTCCAGCAGCAGCTAGTGTAGATGAAGGACCATCTACTAAAACAGTAGTATTAAAATCTGCTGGTGGAAATAAGATTGCAGTTATTAAAATTATTAAAGAAATTACTGGTTTAGGATTAGTTGAAGCTAAAGCTATGGCTGATAATGGTGGAAATATTAAAGAAAATATTCCTGCTGATGAAGCTCAAGCTATCGCAGATCAATTAACTGAAGCTGGTGCAGAAGTAGAATTAGCATAGTTATATAAAATAAGAAATTAATAATAAAAACTGAAGGATTATAAATAATTCTTCAGTTTTTATAATCAATATTTTTAATAAATTTTATAATATCAGAATCACTAAATTTTAAAATAATTAATAATTTACATATAGTTGAAAATTTAGCATTATTATAATTACCATTTTCTATTCTAAATAAATTACGCCAAGATATATCACACAATTCCGCTAATTGTTCTAAAGTATATCCTCTTTTTAATCTATATTTTTTTAACATAATTATCACTATGCCAATTATGTCATAAAAATTTATATTCTAGTATGTCATACATGACAAAATTTATAATTGTAATTTATTTTGTTATGCTTTATAATTAATATGACACACAAGTCATAAGAGGTTGATGATATGAAAAATAAGAATTTAGCATTAGTTATAGTTACAATAGGTGTCCTCTTAGCATCTATAATTGGTGCAACATTTGCTTATTTTGCAGCTCAATTAGGTGATGGAGCAGAATCGGATATTAATGCCTCTTCAGGAAGAATAGAATCATTAATGTTTGAAAAAACAGGTGATATTAGTATTACTGCCGATCAAACAGACTTTTATGATGGTGCTCCTGATAAATATGGTGAAGCAAGTGTTAAAGCTATTCTTACTCCATCTGATGTTAAAAAACAAGCTGAAAGAACTTATAATGTTTATTTTATTGTTGATGATAATGATTTTATTTATTCAACCAAAGAAGAAAAGAAACCTGAATTAATATTACAAATTAAAAATCCAAAGGGTAATATTGTAAAGAATATTCCTGGTTTAACTTATATAGAAGACAAAGAAGGTTTTGATATTACTGAGAAAAGAACAATGGCATTTAAAATAGCTGAGAATTATGATATAAAAGCAACAGATGATAAACCAACAACCCAAGAATGGCAAATAAAAGTAACCTTAGTTAATTTACCAACAAATCAATATGAAAATGCTGGGAAAACTTTCAGAGGTAGAATCCAAATAACAACAGATGATCAAGAAACATATAAATTAATTAATGTAAATAGTATAACCCCAGATAAAGACTGGCATAGTATAACAGCTACGACAAATATAGATGAAGGAACAGCTGATGTTGATAAATATTATTTTGCAATCGAAAAAACAAATGAAGAACCAGCCACAATGTCTTTTAGAACTATTGCTGAAAATTTAAGTTATACCTATCATGAAAGTTCAGATAATAATTATACATTTAAGACATTAGATGATGGAAGTGAATTAGAACCAAATCAAAATTATAAAATATATAGTTATGTCATAGATAAAGAAGGATATA